>NZ_BAAGVN010000069.1:0-70502 GCF_054780855.1 Pseudaeromonas pectinilytica | reverse complement strand
TGCCCATTCGGCAGGCCGTCAACTAAGCCCGCCCGGCGGGTTGGGGAGCGAGTATCCGACTTTGGATTTGATCAACAAGGCCATTGGCAGGGTCTACCACGAGTTGTTGGCGCGGCTCCGGATATAGGAGCTAGCGAGTATCCAATCGCCCCGTAAACGAGGGTGGAACTATAAAAAAGGGGCTTTTCAGCCCCTTTTTTACGCCCTGACTGATCGGTTTTGGCCTGCACGTTAAACTCGTAGGTCGACCTGTTGGACTGTGCCGGCTTTGCCATCTTCTGTCAGATACAGGCCGGTCTGGCGCAGTACGGCCGGGCTTTCGCCGTCGGTGCCCTGGTTGGCCGCCAGATGCATAAAGGGGGTGGCGGTGGCGTTGAGAAAAATGGCGCCGATCTGCTTGTCGCCCAGCGTCAGCAGGGCTTCGCCAGGGCGGAACAACCGCAGCTCGGCAAACACGCTATCACCCTCATCGATGACACCATTCCCATCCTGATCAAACTGCGCCAGATCGGCAAAGCCGTTGCCGCTTTGCACGCCGAACAGCTCGGTTCCATTGTCGATCTGGCCATTGCCGTTGCGATCCAGCGCCAGAAAGGTCGAGCCGCTGGCCAGCATCGGCAGTCGTTCCTGCACGCCATCGCCGCTCAGATCGAAGTTGAAACGGGCTTGTGTGAAGCCTGCGACCTGACCTTCCAGATTCAGCACCAGGGGATCTTTGAGGGCCGAGGCTTTGGTCAAGCGTTCGCTGACTTCCGTCAATTGGTAATCCAGCGCAAAACCGAGATCAATCCGGATCTCGCGGCCATCATCTGTGGTGACCGAGCCCGTGGCGACAAAGCGCAGTTGCTCCTGCTCCATCTTGAGCTCGGTGACTTGCACCGTCTGATCGACGGCTGGAGGGGCTTCAGCTGGGGCGGTTGTTGGGGCAGTCGCTGTGCTCGGGGTCGTCGCACCGCCTGGGGGGGCAACACTCTGAGCGTCTGTCGAGCGTGAGCCGCCGAGGTGGATCTTGATGCCGGTCATGGCTTCCAGCAGGGCCTTGAGAATGCGCATATGGCTATCCAGTGACAGATCGCCTTCGTCTAATCCGCTCAGACTCGCTGTGCTGCCGCTGGCTGTGGATTGAAAGTTGTGTAACTGGGGCTGCTCCTGCGCGCGCTCGGCACGAAATTTCTCCAGTTGTCGCGCCCCTTCGCTGGCTTGTTGCTCCTTGGCCAGACGGGCCAGATCCCGGCGGTTGAGCGTCGTGGCTTGTTGGACTTCGGCGGGCTGGTAGTTGCTGCTCAAGGGGGTGATCTGGGTGCTGCTGACGGCCATCTCGCGGTACTGTTCACTGCGCTGACTGACGCGGATCTCCTGCGCGGTAAGGGGTTGACCGCTGACGGTCACCTGCTGACGGATCTGTTGCTGCTGGTGTTGATGTTCAGCCGCCTGTACAAGCTTCTGATCGGTAATACGCATGGCTGACATCCTGCTCGAACGGAGGTGATACCTTGAGTATCGGCCGCCATCAGCCGGGGATTAACATCATTTAGCTATAAGAAAACGGGCTGACAGAGGATTCCTCTCTCAGCCCGTCCCCGGTGAGTACTCACTCGCTTTTAGCCTTGGAGGGACGGCGGCAGACAGACTCCGATGCCGCCTAGGCCGCAATACCCTTGCGGATTTTTCGCCAGATACTGCTGGTGATACTCTTCGGCGAAATAGAAGACAGGAGCTGGCGTGATCTGAGTGGTGACCGGGCGATGATCCTGAGCCGCAGCCATGGCGTGTTGAAAGGCCTGGCGACTGGCTTCGGCCTCGGCAGCTTGGGCATCATTCAGCGTGAACAGCACAGAGCGGTACTGGGTGCCGATATCGCCACCCTGACGCATACCTTGCGCCGGGTCGTGCTGTTCCCAGAATAACTTCAACAGATCGGCATAGCGGATCTGCTGGGGATCAAATACCACCAGCACGCTTTCAGTGTGACCGGTGAGGCCGGTACACACCTCTTTGTAGGTCGGATTGGGGGTAAAGCCACCCTGATAACCGACGGCGGTGGCATAGACGCCAGCCTGCTGCCAGAACAGACGCTCGACACCCCAGAAACAGCCCATGGCAAAATAGGCCAGCTCCAGACCCGCCGGATAGGGCGCCAGCATGGAATGACCGGAAACAAAGTGCTGGGGATTGAGGCGCATGGCCTCGTCGCGGCCGGGCAGAGCTTCGGCCGCGCTGATCAGTTCAGTCTTGCTGTGCATTGTGGATCCTTATCGCCGCCGCAGTGACTCGCGGCGAGCCATGAGTTAAATACCAAAGCCTTCATTACGCAGCTGGGCGAAGGCCAGATCAGCGGCTTGCAAGGTGGCATCAATTTCGGCATCGCCATGGGCCAGTGAAATAAAGCCTGCCTCATAGGCGCTGGGTGCCAGATAAATACCTTCTTCCAGCATCAGATGATAAAATCGACGGAAGGCCGCCATGTCACAGCAGGTCACCTGCTCGAAACTGCGGATCTCGGCTTCAGCGCTGAAGAAGAATCCGAACATGCCGCCGACCTGCGTCGTACTCAAGGCGATGGAATTGTGTTCGGCGGCCAGTTTCAAGCCTTCCACCAGGCGTTGGCTCTTGTGGTTGAGTGCTTCGTACAATCCTGGCTGCTGAATGGCCTGAAGCATTGCCAGACCGGCTGCCATGGCGACCGGATTGCCGGAGAGTGTTCCGGCCTGATAGACAGGGCCCACGGGAGCCAGATATTCCATGATTTCGCGACGACCGCCGAAGGCGCCCACCGGCATGCCGCCACCGATGATTTTCCCCAGCGTGGTCAGATCCGGGGTGATGCCGTAGAAGCCTTGGGCGCCTTGCAGGCTGACCCGGAATCCGGTCATCACCTCATCAAAAATCAGCAGGGCGCCAAATTCGTCACACAGGCTGCGCAGCCCTTCCAGGAAACCCGGAACCGGAGGAATGCAGTTCATGTTGCCTGCTACTGGCTCGACGATGATGCAGGCAATCTCTTGCGGGTATTGCTCGAACGCAGCCCGGACCGAGGCCAGATTGTTGAAGTCACAGACGAGAGTGTGTTTGACAAAATCGGCCGGCACCCCGGGGGAGTTGGGCAGGCCCAGGGTCAGGGCACCGGAGCCAGCTTTGACCAGCAGGGCGTCGGCATGGCCGTGGTAGCAGCCTTCGAACTTGATGAACTTATCGCGCCCCGTGAAGCCCCGCGCCAGGCGAATGGCGCTCATGGTCGCCTCGGTGCCGGAGTTGACCATGCGGGTCATCTCCATGGAGGGCAGCAGAGTACGGATGGTTTCGGCCATCTGCACTTCAATCTCGGTGGGGGCGCCGTAGCTTAAGCCCCGCTCTACCGCTTCCAGCACCGCAGCTTTGATCACCGGATGGTTATGGCCTAACAGCATGGGACCCCAGGAGCCGATGTAGTCGATGTAGCGCTGACCATCCACATCATACAGATAGGCGCCATCGGCTTTAGCAATGAAACGCGGCGTACCACCGACCCCGTTGAAGGCGCGGACGGGCGAGTTGACCCCTCCGGGTATGGAGTGGCGGGCTTGTTCGAACAACTGGGCAGAGCGCAGGGATTGAGCTGACATAAGGATTCCTTACTGACATTAGGCGCAAGGTCGTGATCACGCGGACATGATGATGGGGCGACTATATCAAAATCCGCTGGGGGTCGATATCGCCGGGCATCCTCAGGGGCGGCACTGGTAGATCTGACATGCATTCGCCCCGACTCGATGGTGGGCGGTGAATACTTGAACTGCCCACTCGGGTATTGGATAATCCCGTGGTCAATGATTATGAGGTAACACCATGAGCGATAGCGTTGAGATACAGTTTCCCATCCAGATGACGGATGCTGCGGCCAATAAGGTCAAGAACCTGATTACCGAGGAGGAAAACCCGGATCTCAAGCTGCGGGTCTACATTACCGGTGGTGGTTGCTCCGGCTTCCAGTACGGTTTTACCTTCGACGAGAGCATTAATGATGGTGATACCGTGATTGAGAAAAACGGCGTCACTATGGTGGTGGACGGCATGAGTCTGCAGTACCTGGTCGGTGGCAGTGTGGATTATATCGAAGGGTTGGAAGGCTCCCGGTTTCTGGTGACCAACCCGAATGCGACTGCGACCTGTGGCTGCGGATCTTCCTTCTCGATTTAACTCTGCAACCATTTCATACCACCAACCCTTCTGTAGCGGGCCCCTTTGGGGCCCGTTTGTTTTGGCCCGACGTCACCGAATGGCAATTGCGCCTGGGCGCGCATCGTGCGCACGGATATGAGAGAGATAATATCAAAAACCAAGTGATAATTATTATCATCTTTGTATAATCAGTCATAGATGAAATAAAAAGGAGGATCCGATGACCGCTCAGGAACAACCCTTATCCCCCCGAGCACAGCTGCTGTGGTTGGCCGAGCGACGCCAGATTTCGAGCCATGTCATGCGCATCTGGTTACGCGGTGAGGGGCTGGCTTATTTTCCCGCCGATTGCGTCGGAGCACACCTGAAATTGTTATTCCCGCAACCGGGACAAGCCGAACCCTTGCTGCCGCAGTGGGGGGCAGCCGGTCCGGTCTGGGCGGATGCGACGCAAAAACCGACGATCCGCAGCTACACGGTCCAGGATTTTGATGGCCAGTGTCTGGCGATTGATTTTGTTCTGCATGGTGTTCCGGGTCCGGCCGTCAATTGGGCGCGGCACGCCGAGATAGGTGCTTGCCTCGGGGTATCCCTTCCCGGCAAACCCTGGGCCTGGTTGCACACTGACAGTCACCAATTACTGGCCGGGGATCTGACGGCCCTGCCGATGCTGGCGGCCTTATTGGCCCAGTTACCCGCCGAGGCCAAAGGCGCGGCGTTTATCAGCGTGCCACACGCCTTGGATATCCAGACGCTGACCGCCCCGGATGGTATCGAAGTGCATTGGTTGGTAGATGCCGATCCCCATCAAGGGCAATGGAGCCTGGCCGCACAGGCCTGGCCATGGCCGCAGACGACGGTTTGCGTCACCGTGGCAGGTGAAGCCAAGCCGCTGCAGCAGCTGCGACGTTATCTGAAACAACAACGTCAACAGCGCAAAGAACAGTTATATGCGGTGCCATTCTGGAAGCTGGCACAGAGTGAAGAGGGATTTCATGATGAACGGCATCAATTGATGGATGAGTAATCCCGAATGATGGTGGAGGTAGTTGTATGAAAACACGTAAAATTGTGGCCGTTGGAGCCATGCTGGCGATTCTGGTGGCTTCCTATTTCAGCGAGAAAGCCCCTGCGGCGGTGAGAACAGAGCCATCTTTAGGACCGACACTGCACTCCCGGACTCCCGTACATGCTTCCTTGGCTGCCGAGAGTTGGCACAGTTTCGTGACCCAGCCGTCATTGTCGGTGAGCCACTCCGGCAACGGTGGCAGTCTGATTTCCTCGTCGGCAAGCTGATTCCCGAAGTTCTGCGCCGCACTTTGAGAGCATTTCTGCGGGATGAATCGCCAATGGCCTGATAGACTGGCTTGGCGATTCATCTTCTGGGAGCTTGATATGACCATTCCCGCAGTTACCGATCTATCCCGTTTGGCGCTGTATATGCGTCCTTCATGTCCATTTTGTGTTCGCGTGACGGACTATTGCCGCGAGGCTGGACTATTGCTTGAGACTCGCAATATCGCCCAAGGGGAACATCTGGAGGCGCTGATGGTTGGGGGTGGCAAACGGCAGGTTCCATGCTTGCGGATCCAGGATGATGCTGGTCGTAGTCACTGGTTGTATGAGTCGCTGGATATCATTGCCTATCTGCAACAGCTGTTTCCTCTGGCCACCTGAAGAGCCGAGACATTCAAAACAGGCCTCGTGATGAGGCCTGTTTTGTTTCGGCAGCCCCCCAATCCGCCGCCGCTGTCATCAAAGCGCCATCGGGTTGTCATGTGACAAAAGTGTCACAATTGCCTGCTAGGCTAGCGCCATCCCAATTGAAAGGAGTGCGTGATGCGTGGTGGATTGATCCTGTTAAGCCTGTTCATGAGCCTGCCGTTGTCGGCGGCCGAATTGATCATCAAGGCGCCGTTGCGGCTGCTGGCGGTGTCGCCCCAGCAGTCGATCAGCGGTAGCAACCTGACCCTGAGCCCTGGTGAGCATCAGTTGTTGGTGCGTTACGAAGGCGTGTTGCCGGCCCGGAGCAACTCCGAGAGTGATATCGAGGTGACCTCGGATCCTCAGGTGCTGCATGTGTTGGTTAAGGGTGACGAGACCTTGACGCTCAGCGCGCCGCAACTGAACAGTGAGTCGGCCATGGAGCAGTACGTGAAAAGCCCTGCCATGACGCTGAGCGGCAGCGCGTATCCAGAGCAAAGCCTACGCCAGCAGCCGATAGCCCTCAAAGGGTTTGTTCTGGGCATCGATTATCAAGATCTGCTCGCCGATCATCTGCGGGACGAAGCGGCTGCCACGGCCAGTCCGACGGCGGCAGCGAGCCAGGTAGCAACGGCAAGCACAGTGGCGGCTACTGCTGCGGTCACCGCTGCGGCGATGGCGGCGCCAGCGTCATCTACCGCTGCAGCGGCGGACATCACCGCCACGGCGCAATCCCGGGAGCAGGCCCTGCAGCAACTATTTTTGCAGTCCACACCAGAAGAGCGAAAGCGCTTTATCGGTTGGGCCGTGCAGCAATTTTAATCACTCCTGAGTGACTGTCGCTGTGTTGCGAATGGCTTGCGCTGATGGATGGATGAATTGCCTTGCACCCATCGTTGCGGCGGGTAAGCTAGTCTGAAATCCTTCCCCTGCTTTGTTGATGAGATTGCCGATGGCTAAACAGAATGCTGCATTCCAACTCGACCCGACTCTGGCGGCCGATACGGTCTGGTTGGGTGATTTACCGTTAAGTCGGGTGCTGTTGGCCAAAGAGAGCCGCTATCCCTGGCTGATTCTGGTGCCACGGCGGGCTGGAGTCCGTGAAATCTATGAGCTCGAAGACGAAGCAGGGGTCTTGCTATCGGAATCTTGCAGTATTGCCCGTCTGATGCAGGTGTCGCTGATGCCGGACAAACTCAACATTGCCGCCATCGGCAATGTGGTGGAGCAGTTGCATCTGCACCATGTGGCACGGTTTCAGGAAGATGCCGCCTGGCCGAAACCGATCTGGGGTTTGCTGCCTCCCAAGCAGCACACGCCGGAGGCGCTGCAGGTGGCGGTAACCCGCTGGCAACAGTGGCTGGCCGTTTTGCCGGAGTTTGTACGCGCCGGTTGATTGGTCGTTAGCCAATTGAACGGGCGTCAGTCGCTGTCAGGATCCAATACCGCAAGGGCGCCTCGAGAGGCGCCCTTGGTCATGATGGCCGGCATTAAACCGGAACGTCAGCGCGCCGGACACAGACAGCCGAGGATGGCCTGACGACTGGCGCCGGTGACGGCGGAGAGATTACCGGCCCGGCCGTCGAGAAAACTCTTGGCCAGCCAAGCAAACGCGATTGCCTCGACCCAGTCGGGGTGCAGACCCAACGCATCGGTCGAGTCGAGCCGCCAGCCTGGCAATAGGTCCATCAGGCGATAGATGAGGGCGTCGTTATGTACACCGCCACCGCAAACAAAGAGCTCCGGTTCGGGAATGCCAATCGCCAACGGGCCTATGGCATCTGTGATGCTGCGGGCGGTGAATTCCAGCAGGGTTCGCTGCACATCTTCGGCGCGCATCGGTGGTCGTTCGGCCAAAAACAGCTCCATCCACGGCAGGGTGAAGGTTTCTCGCCCCGTGCTCTTGGGATGTGGCATATGAAAATAGGGGTGACCCAGTAAGCGCCCTAGTAATTCGGTGTTGACCCAACCACTGGCGGCCCAGGCGCCCTTGGGATCGTAACTGCCGCCCTTGTGCTTGCGATACCACTGATCCATCAGGGTATTTCCTGGACCGGTATCGAAGCCAAACACCTGATCATCCGGGCCTGGCAATACCGAGACATTGGCGATGCCACCAATGTTCAGGATCATCCGCGGCCCTTTCTTCGAGCCGAATACCGCCTGATGGAAGGCGGGGACCAGTGGAGCCCCTTGGCCACCCAGCGCCATATCTTTGGCGCGAAAATCACAGATCACATCGATGCCGGTTTCGACCGCCAGTCGGGCACCATTGCCGATCTGCAGGGTAAACCCTAATTCAGGGCGGTGACGTATGGTCTGGCCGTGGGAGCCGATGGCCTTGATCTGATTCGGATGATGGCCGGTTTTAGCCAGCAGAGCGCGCACGGCACCGGCAAAATGCACGGCCACGATCTGGTCCATTTCGCCCATGCGATCGATTTCATTCGGACCTGGGTTGCACAGGGCATGCAGACGATTGGTGACCTTGACGGGCCAGGGCTGCGCATGGCTGGCCAGCAACTCTGGACGCTCGCCATGAAAACGGACCAGTACGGCATCGATACCATCCATGCTGGTTCCGGACATCAAGCCGACATACAACTCACTCATGGGGCTGGCTCCTGACCGGGTTGTGATGTGGGTAAGCACTCACCAGAGGAGTCGCCGGAGCTGCTGGATAGCGAAGCGCCAGCGACCCGTGGCGACAAGAGCCGATGAAAACGATGTGAATGCAATCCGAAAATGCCATCTATTTAGTTACTACTTATTCAGTGCCGGATCAGGGCGAATGCTCGTCGAAGTTGTGCCACGCGCCTAGCGGCGTGAGAGGTCTTAGAACCGCGCCAGTTTACAGACTTTCCATTGCCGCCGCCATTCCGTAAGATGGGCGGGTTTTTTCATTTAGTCACGGAGTGCAGAAGAATGTCCCAGTTGGAAGCCGCATTGGCCGAAATCAAGCGCGGAGCCGAAGAGATACTGGTTGAATCCGAGTTGGTTGCCAAGCTCAAAGAAGGCCGTCCCTTGCGAATTAAATTGGGGATGGATCCAACCGCTCCGGACATCCACCTGGGCCATACGGTGATCCTCAACAAGCTGCGGACCTTCCAGGATCTGGGTCATGAGGTCATTCTGCTGATCGGTGATTTCACCGCGCTAGTCGGCGACCCATCCGGTAAGAACAGCACCCGGCCACCGCTGTCGGAAGAGGCGATCCAGGTCAATGCCAAGACCTATGCCGAACAGGCATTCAAGATCCTCGATCCGGCCAAGACCCGTATCGAATACAACTCCACCTGGCTCAAGGAGCTGGGCGCGACCGGCATGATCAAGCTGGCGGCCAAGCAGACGGTGGCGCGCATGCTGGAGCGGGATGACTTCAAGAAGCGCTATGCCGGTGGCCAGTCCATCGCCATTCACGAGTTTCTCTACCCACTGCTGCAGGGCTACGATTCGGTCGCGCTGAAAGCGGATGTTGAACTGGGCGGAACCGATCAGAAATTCAACCTGCTGATGGGCCGCGAGTTGCAAAAAGATGCCGGCATGTCGACTCAGTGCGTGTTGATGATGCCACTGCTGGTGGGACTCGATGGCGTCAAGAAGATGTCCAAGTCAGCGAATAATTACATCGGTGTCCATGATGCGCCCAACGATATGTTCGGTAAGATCATGTCGATCAGC
Organism: Pseudaeromonas pectinilytica; assembly: GCF_054780855.1. Lineage (NCBI taxonomy): Bacteria > Pseudomonadati > Pseudomonadota > Gammaproteobacteria > Aeromonadales > Aeromonadaceae > Pseudaeromonas > Pseudaeromonas pectinilytica. The sequence goes on along the minus strand of NZ_BAAGVN010000069.1, from coordinate 60,959 downwards.
GATGAGCTGATGTGGAACTACTATGAACTGCTCTCGGCTCGTTCTTTGACTGAGCTAGCGGAGTTCAAGGCCGGGATCGCCGCCGGTACTCTGAACCCGCGGGATGTGAAGATCTGGTTGGCCAAGGAGATCATTGCTCGTTTTCATGATGAAGCGGCAGCCGAATCGGCGCACAATGACTTCACCCAGCGTTTCTCCAAGAACGCCATTCCCGACGAGATGCCGGAAGTGACGGTGGCCGCCGACGCCGAAGGCATAGCAGTGGCCAATTTGCTCAAAGAAGCCGGCTTGGTTGAAACGACCTCGGAGGCACTGCGCATGATCAAGCAGAATGCCGTCAAGCGGGATGGCGAGGTGGTGAGCGATGGCAAATTGCTGGTCACCTCTGGCACCGCCGTCTGGCAGGTGGGCAAGCGTAAGTTTGCTCGCATCAGCGTGCAATAAGTGCCGCTCCGATAAAAAAAGCGCCTACGGGCGCTTTTTTTTTTGTCGGCTCTTGCCTGGTTAGTGGTATCCCTGGTGGTTTGGTTATTCCGGTACTTCAGCGTGAGCCTGGTTGTTTTTTTATCCGGCTGTTGAGCTGCGGTTGATGTTGGCACGGGTAAAATGCGCTCTGAGCGCTACCCCGTCAGGCTTCCTGTCGGCGCCTCGGGATTGGTGATGTGCCGAAAACCTATGATGAGAGTTGAACTCCATGCATGACATGTTGTTGGCGATTTGGAACCAGGATTTTGACCAGTTAGTGGCGCTTCATTCCGTGGGGCTGTTGATCAGTTGCCTGGTCGTCATCCTGTTTTTGGAGTCCAGCTTTGTGTTTCTGCCCTTGCCCGGTGACAGTCTGATGTTGTTGGCCGGTGGTTTGGTCGGCGCAGGGGTGTTGGGATCTGAAGTGACGCTACTTTATCTGCCATTAGCAGCCGGAGTCGGGAGTCTGCTGGCCTATCTGCAGGGTCGCGTCTTGCAAGGAACCGTGCTGATGGGGTATCTGCAACGGATTGTCCCGGAGCAGAGTCTGTTCCGTGCGACGCAACTGCTGTCACGGTATGGCTTTCTGGCCATGTTTTCGTCGCGTTTTGTACCTGTGGTTCGGGTGTTGACACCGATGTTGATGGGCATGGGAAAACTGCCGCCACTGCGCATGGCGGTGGCCAGTTTTGCCAGTGCCTTCTTGTGGACTCAGCTGCTGAGTCTACTGGGCCAGGGCATGATGTCGATCCCGCTGTTTATCCGGCATCAAGAGTTGCTCACCCGGCTGCTACTCACCGGCTCCTTGTTACTGTTTGTCTGCGCCGTCGCTGCGCTCGGTATGCGCTTTGCCCACAGTAACCCACAACGACATCCCCCGCGAAACGGTTGAGCCAATGCCAGTAGCAGGGCTGCCGCGCAGCGTTGTGCGGCAACTGTTGCCGTATTGGCCGGAACATTGGCCCTCGGGGTTTGGTGCTATGTTCCAGGCGCTGTGTTCCAAAAGCAAAAAACGCAGCCTCGGGCTGCGCTTTGTTATGGTGTCCCCGCCGGGAATCGAACCCAGATCGGTCGCTTAGGAGGCAACAGTTTTATCCAGTTAAACTACGGGGACTTAGGCCTCCAGGCGTGAGCCCAAGGCGGCGGGCATTATAACAAAGCAAACGTTGAAAGCCAGACTGGATGTACAATACACCCAGTCTGATCAGTGGGTTATTCCAGAATGGCCAGATCATTGATCTGGATGTTGCCGGCCGCATAGCGGTTCAGCGGCATCATGATGGCGTTATTGTCATACACTCGTTTGACTTCCATCTGCCCCATCGCCGGGTTGCGAACCGTTCGTTCCCGGCCATAGCCATCGGTGAAGTTGGCTTTGTGTTCGATGTAGAAGCGCTCGCCAGTCTTGATGCCGTGACGCTTCCCCAAATTGATATGGTAGTTGTCGCCATCGATGCGCAGAATGCGCGCCACCGGATTGGTACACTGTAATTTCATCTGCATATCCTGTACGGCCCGATTCAGTTGAGCTGTGATTTCCTGACCATACGCCGAACTCCAGAAGCGTTGTGAAGCCACGTCGACACTCTCTTGCTTGGCAAAATCCCAGATGGCTTCGGTTTCATAGTGCGGTTGATCGACCAGCTCTCCGGTCAGGCCATCAAACAGATACAACTGCAGGGTAAAGTGACGGATGGGATCGTGCAGCCATTGTTCCAGCATATTGCCATCGGCATCGCGCAACGAAATATCCTCCAGCACACCAAACAACAGATACTGGCTATCGGTTTCGGCGGCCAGACTTTGCATCTGACCGATGTAACCCGTTTCGCCTTGCTCCAGTCGGCGCGGGTCCAGCCCGAGGTTGGCGTCCAACCAGCGGCGAGTGACAAAATTCTGGCTTAATTTTCCCAAGCGGCTAAATATTTGACGGGTCAGCTCGCGATGCAAGTCGAATAATTGGCCGTAGCTGGCCTGTTCTGGATTGGCAAAGCGAAAGCGAACCAGCGTGATGCCCTTGGCATAGCTGGCACCGGCGCAGCGAGTGCGATCCGCAACTATATAAGCGCGGAGACTGACACTGAGTCGCCCGTTGCGGACTTCTTCTTGCAACAAATTGTATTGGCGGATCTCGCTGTTGGCGCGGATCTGGAACTGATCCCGGGTCAGGGCGCCATTGCTCAGGCTCTGGATGCTGGATACCGATGCGCCTGCCTGCAACATGGCTTGTCGTAGGGCGTCCTGGGTGGCTTGAGCCCGGGCTTCATCCTGATCGCCATTGATGATGGGGGCACTGCCACTAGCGGTGATCCATTGTGCGTATACTGGCCATGCCAGCAGGAATATCAGCCAAATCCATCGTTTCATGGTATTCATCTTGCTAGGGATTTGAGCAGGTAAATGCATTTTGTATGCCGAACCTTAAAAGGTGCAATTCCGGCTTAAGGAATGCATGGTCTGGCCGATACAGGTGAAACGCCGAATAACAAACAGGTTGGAACTCGTCATGAAAAAAACGGCCTTATGGATGTGCTTGTTGTTGCTGAGTGGCTGCTCCTCAGAATCTGCCAGCCAGGGCGACCCTTATTCCGTCGAGGGCGGTGAGCTCAATCGCCTGGTGTCCTCTATGGCGGATCGGCTGTTTACCAATAAGCTGGCTGGCAATACGACTTTGTCGCCGATTGCGGTGACCTCGTTCGTCAACTTGAATACTCTGGAAAATACCAACTGGTTAGGTCAACAGATCGCGGAAGACTTTGTCCATGAGTTGCATCGTCGAGGTGAGGTGGTATTGGATTATAAGCTGACCGGCAGTATCAAGGTTACGCCGGAAGGGGACTTTGTGTTCAGCCGCGACTGGACCGAACTTTCCAAGCGAGTACCCGCTTCGCGCATACTCACTGGAACCATGTCCCGGAATGAAAAAGGAATTGTCATCAACGCTCGCATTGTCAGCCTGAAGACCCGGATGGTCGAAGCGACGGCACAAGGTTTTGTGCCGACCAGTCTGCTCAAGGGCGGGCTCGACTCAGGACGTGCGGTGACCGTGACCAAGGGCATGATTGTGCGTGGCGAGTTCCCGTATGGACAATACAGTAACTCGGTGCCATTAACCCATTGAGGCGAATATGATGTGGAAACAGTGCCTGATCGTTGTGAGCCTGTTGTGGCTGGGTGGTTGCTCACAAAATGGCGTGACTCGATATCAGGTCGAGGAGCCGGAGCGTTTTCCAATCCTGCGAGCGATTGGTTATGCGGTTGTCGATGTGCAGCCTGGCCCCAGCCAAGGTGAGAAGATGTTACAGGCAATCCGGGCATCCAAGCTGGATGCCTATCGCGAACTAACCGAACAGGTGTACGGCCAATCGCTACAGGGCTCCACCACCCTGCGTGACGCAGTGCAAACCAGTAATCAACTACAGGCCTCGGTGGATGGCATGGTGCGCGGCGCTCGGGTTCTCAAGAGCTACCCGATGGACAATATGTACGCCACCGAATTGGAGCTGGATACTCGAGTCTTGTTCGATTTGTATAAGCTGCAGGGGGCCTTCTAGCGGAACCTGTGCTGACGACTTACTGCAACTATAAAAACGCCAGGTAACACCTGGCGTTTTCATTTCTCAATCGAGCTACTACTGGAGCAGGTGATGTTTAGGCTTTTAAGTTGAGATTCATATTACCAGCGGCATGGGCCGAGCCCTTGCTGTCATAGGTCATACTATTGCGATCCCGGATCTGGGTGAGTACTCCGGCCAAGCGACGATTGGATGCCAGACTCAGCTCCAGCAGCTTGCCATTGACTTCATTGCGCTCTTGGCACTGCCGCAGTTTTTCGACCAGATGCTCTTTTTGCGCGGAAAGCGGACCATCGAGTTGCGGCTGATCCGGATGTTGGCTGATAGAGGCATCATTGCGCTGGAGCTGTTCAAGCAGGAGTTGTTTCTTGCTGGCAATATCGGGAAGGGAAAGCGCTTGACGCTGCTTGAGAAGGACAAACTCTTCCTCCAGCAGCAGCATCATGTCATCCAGCAATTTATCTTGCTGCAGCAGCAGCTCATTGAGTCCGGTCATCGGGTCAGTGAATCCAGATTGGATTCCAGATCCAACATCTTCTGGGCTACCCGCTGACTATCGACGCGATAGTCGCCCTTTTCAACGGCGGCCTTGAGTGCTTCAACCTTGCTTTGATTGGTTGATGGCGCATCTTTGATTCGTTGCTGCAATTTATTCAGCCCCTGAGCCTGATCGGTAAGCAATACCGCATCTTGGCGTGGCTGGCTTTTTGCCTGCGCGTCAACCTCTGCCGGATTGCTGACGTTCGAACTGCTTTGGCTTGCGGTTCCCGTCGTGATCTTACCGGAATGGTTGTTCATCAGGTTGTTGACGTTATGAATGGCCATGATGAGCTACCTATTGTTTGCGTAATTCGCTTCTAGCCTGCTTATCGGCTATCGAGGGACTAACTTTAGGAAAAAAGTAAATCTGTTTCACATTTTTACCTTCACCTGGCCCACGGCTTCGACCGTTGCTGTGATGACCCGTTTTGAGCGAAGATTTTCAACCCGGATCGATTGGCCAAAGGTACCATCTTGCAGGGCTTTGCCACTGGTTTTAATGGAAAGCGCCGATGTTGTCGCTTCAATCTGCACAGTATCATCTCTACATACTACACAGATTTGATTTTGTCGCACAGGCTGGCCTGGTCGCAGATCGCGTTTGCTGCGGCTGCCAATTAACGGTTCAATTTCAGTAAAGCTGTCACCCCGCATCATCACTTCATCCATGAAGTCTAGCTTTAGATTGGCGGCTGTCAGGACGCTACCCTTGGTGATGGCATCGGCGACTGTCACAAAAGGACGGAGAACGGTAACCCGGACAGGAACATACACCTCCCAGCGTGGCTCGGCTTCACAAATGAGCCTGACCGTAGTATTTCGTTTGATATCGCCATTTCCGGCTACACTAGCTGTAAGGTTCTTATCGCATGGGTGCATGGCGTGGCGGGTATCGATCGTTGCTGCCGTGACGTCGACCTGACTGGTTGGGTCTATGACCATCTGGCTATAGATAAATTGTTCAGCCAGTGTTCGCATCTGCTCGGTGATTGTCTCGTCGGCATGAAGGCTATTTGCGAGCAGGAGTGTTGGCAAGATCAGACTATGACGACTAATCATGTTCAAGTGCTTGCTGATAAAGCAAAATAACGACATATAAGAATCTACTATCCTTGCAATAAGACGATGACCCCGTGGATGATACAGGCATCGTGAAGAATAACCGCCTGCAACAACCGCTTTGCCTGTGGCTGGGTAATGCAGGATTGGTGCCACCGGCCTCAAAATGGAGAGAATTATGGCGAGTATCCTGGACTCAGTAAATCAGCTGACCCAACTGGTGGGACAGAACCGCCTTGAGTTGTTGCTCTTTCGTTTGAATGGACGGCAACGATTTGGCATCAACGTGTTCAAGGTGCGTGAAGTGTTGCAATGCCCGCAACTGACGGTCATGCCGAAATTACATCCTTATGTCCGGGGTGTTGCGCACATCCGCGGTCAGACTATTTCCGTGATTGACTTGAGTCTGGCAACCGGCGGGCGTCCTATCGCCGATATTTCCAAGTGTTTTATCATCATTGCGGAATACAATCGCTCGGTGCAGGGATTTTTGGTCGGCTCTGTTGAACGAATCATCAACATGAATTGGGAGTCCATTTTGCCACCTCCCAAGGGGGCGGGTCGCTTCAACTATATGACGGCTGTGACCGAGGTGGATGGCGAATTGGTTGAAATCTTGGATGTGGAAAAAATCCTGGATGAAATTTCGCCCATTAACACCGAAGTCAGTAAAGAGTTGGTTGCCGAAAGTCCGAAGCATGATCCTCACGGCCGTCCGGTTCTGGTTGCTGATGACTCCTCGGTTGCGCGTAAGCAAGTTGAACGAGCCTTGAATACCATTGGCGTAAAATGCCTGCTGGCCAAAGATGGCAAAGACGCGCTGAACATGTTGAATGATATGGCCAAAAAGGGACCCATCGAGGATCAAATCGCCTTGGTTATTTCCGATATTGAGATGCCGGAAATGGATGGTTACACCCTGACCGCTGAAATCAGAAACACCCCCGCACTCAGAGGCTTGCATATCATACTGCATACCTCTCTCAGCGGCGTGTTCAACCAGGCAATGGTACAGAAAGTGGGAGCTAACAATTTTATTGCCAAGTTTAACCCGGATGAATTGGCCAAGGCCGTTCAGGATGCGATGTAATCAACCAATGCAGAATTTTAATGAAGACACTGTCCGAAGACCTATATAAACAGTTCAGTGCCTTTTTGGAGGCCCAAAGCGGTATTGTGCTGGGTGCCAATAAGCAGTATCTGGTCAAGAGCCGACTTGCCCCCCTATTGGGGCAGTTCGGTGCGGCCACACTCTCTGATCTGATCAAGCGCTCGATGGATCCCAAGGAACGGGATCTTAAGATGACTGTGGTTGATGCCATGACGACCAATGAAACGTTATGGTTTCGAGATGTTTATCCTTTTCAATTGCTTACCGATAAAATTTTTATTGAGCTGGGAAAGGCCGGTCGCCCGTTGAAGATTTGGTCGGCCGCGAGTTCTTCAGGGCAAGAGCCTTATTCCATCGCCATGACGGCGCTGGAACACCAGTTCAAGAGGCCAGGAACCTTACCTGGCGGGGTGCAGATTGTCGGTACCGATATTTCGGCCTCGATGTTGAATCAATGTAAAGAGGGGATTTACGATAGTCTGGCGCTGGCGCGGGGCTTGTCGCCAGAGCGAAAGCGTCAATTTTTCGAGCCTTATGGCGACAACAAGATGCGGGTCAGCGAACGCGTCAAAAAATTGGTGAGTTTCCGGCCCTTCAACTTGCTCGACAATTACAGTCTGCTGGGTAAGTTCGATATTATTTTTTGTCGCAACGTGCTGATCTACTTCGCTCCAGAAGTGAAGTCCAAGATCCTCAACCAGTTTGCTTCTAGTCTCAACCCTGGCGGTTACCTGATGCTGGGGGCTTCGGAATCCTTGACCGGCCTTACCGATCGGTTTGAGATGATCCGCTGCAACCCCGGTATTGTCTACAAAGTCAAATAACCTTCCTCTTGTCATGGCACACCTTTTGCAAAGTTATTTGCAGGAGGTGCGCCATGGCCATTTCATTTGATAAAGCGTTTGGGATTCATCAGTACACCATCGGAGCTCGATCCGCTCGAGCAGAGGTGCTGGCAGCCAATATTGCCAACGCTGATACTCCCGGATACAAAGCTCGAGACCTCGACTTCTCCGCAGCACTGGAGCAGGCGCAATCTCGTACCCAAAGTGGTTTCGCTCTCGCGACATCGGATGCTCACCATATTCAGGGAAGCAGCAGCTCATCCCTAGCTGGAAGCGTCAAGTATCGTGTTCCAAATCAACCAGATACGGGAGATGGGAATACGGTGGATGTGCAACAGGAGCGTACCTCCTTTATGGAAAATGGGCTCGAATACCAGGCGTCTCTGGAGTTTCTTAATAGCCGTATATCTGGTTTGCTCAAGGCGATTAAAGGAGATCAGACATGAGTCTGTTCCGTATCTTTGATATAGCGGGTTCCGCAATGAGTGCACAATCGGTGCGTTTGAATACGACTGCCAGTAATTTGGCAAATGCCGAAAGTGTCAGCTCCAGTGCGGAAACAACTTACCGCGCCAGGCGGCCAGTTTTTGCCTCTGCGTTGGCCGATGTGATGCAGGGCGAAAAAGAAGGCTCTGTTGGAGTTGAGGTCAAGGGGGTATTGGAAAGCCAAGCCCCCCTGTTGCGTGAGTTTAATCCGACGCATCCGATGGCTGACAAGGATGGATTTATTTACCGCCCGAATGTCAATCCGGTAGAAGAGATGGCCGACATGATGAGTGCCACTCGCTCCTACCAGACCAATGTTCAGGTTGCTGATTCTGCCAAGCAGATGTTGCTGCAGACACTACGCATGGGCAAGGGTTGAGGAGGTAGAGCGTGAGTACAGTCAATAACACCACCAACAGCTCGCTGGATGCGTTGCGCTGGCAGACCGAAGCTAAGACCGACACGGCGGTGACGACCAACAAGAAGACGCTGGAGCAATCCGACTTCTTCAAGTTGCTGAGTAATCAGTTGGCTTTTCAGGATCCCTCCAAACCGGTCGACAATAACCAGATGGTTAGCCAAATGACATCGTTCAGTACCCTGCAGGGGATCACCGATATGACCAGTCAGCTGAAGAGCCTGAACTCGGTCATGACGTCGAATCAGGCGCTGCAGGCATCGACTTTGGTCGGCAAGAAAGTGCTGATGCCCAGTAATGAGGGTTATGTCAACGGCAGTGACGGGATCGATGGCAAGTTAAGTCTGACCAACGGTGCAACCGACATCTCGATCCGTGTCGAGAACAGTAGCGGTGAGCTGGTTAAGACCTTCACCTTGGCCGAATCACAAGGCAAGACCCTGACCGGTAATGTCGATTATTCCTGGGACGGCACCAACGAAAGCGGCGAGAAAGTGCCGGCCGGCAAATATACGGTGAAAGCCAGCGGATTGGTGAACGGTAAAACTGAAGAGTTAACCTTGGCCAACTATGCCCATATTCAAAGTGTCAGCCTGGGCTCCAGCAGCTCCAGTGATGTAGTGTTGAATCTGCGTGGCATGGGTGGATTGAAATTGAGCGATGCGATTGAGGTCGCTTCGTAACGTCGTAGTAGAAGGAGCAGAATTATGTCATTCAATATTGCCCTCAGTGGTATTAACGCGGCGCAGAAGGATCTCGACGTTACGGCGAACAACATTGCCAACGTCAATACCATCGGCTTCAAGGAGTCCCGTGCCGAATTCGCCGATGTCTATGCCTCATCGCTGTTCACTGCCACTCGGACAAAAACTGGGGACGGGGTAACGACCGGCGCTGTGGCACAGCAATTCCACCAGGGAGCCCTGCAGTTCACCAATAACCCGTTTGATTTGGCCATCTCTGGTCCGGGGTATTTTGTGACTTCGGCAGAGAGTGGCTCACTGGATTTCTCTTACACCCGGGCCGGGGCGTTCAAGCTGAACAAGAGCAACTTCCTGGTGGACTCCTCCGGTAACTATCTGCGCGGTTTTCCGGTGAACAGCGATGGTACCTCGACCTCCGTCAGTCTGGGGACCTCGACGCCGATCCAGATCCCGGAAACCGCCGGGACACCGGTATCCACCAAGAATATTGATATCGCCCTCAACCTGAGTAGTAAGGATACCGCGAAGGATTTAGCCTTGTTCGATCCGACCGATCCCAAGACCTATAGCTCATCCACCTCGGTGACCACCTATGATTCCCTGGGTGAGCCACATACCGTGGCGATGTATTTCGTCAAACCCAAGGATGCGGCCTATACCGGCAATAACAACTGGACCATGTTCACTACCGTGGATAACAAACCGGTCAATATGTGGGATACAACAGCAGGTGCGGCTGTTTCTGGTACATATCAAGTCGACGCCGACAAGGATGGAGCTCCAGATGGCGCTCCAATCGATGCTAAAGTTACCTACAACGGCAATCCCTGGACCGGTGCTGTGATCACCTTTGATGACCTTGGGGTGATGAAGAGTACGACCCCGGCCGATCTTAATACCCAGGCACTGGGGGTGGATGATCCCTCGAGCGCGCTGGCAGGGGATGGCGCCAATGTGCTGGGCTTGGGGGCCGACGGCACCCAGCGGTTCAAGTTGAACTTTGATACCGCCAAGACCACACAGTTTGGCTCTAAATTTGAAGTAACCAGTCTGGAGCAGGATGGTCTGACGGTTGGCCGTCTGACTGGCGTCGATGTCGGTTCGGATGGCTTGGTCAAGGCGACCTACTCCAATGGTACCTCACAGCCTCTGGCGCGAGTGGCCATGGCACGGTTCTCCAACGAGCAGGGGCTACGTCAATCCGGGAATACCTCCTGGAAGGAGAGTCAGGATTCCGGCGTGGCGCTGGCGGGTGAGGCCAATACCGGAACCTTTGGTGCCATCAAGTCGGCGGCACTGGAGCAATCCAACGTCAACCTGACGGCGGAGCTGGTGGATCTCATCACGGCCCAGCGTAATTTCCAGGCCAACTCGCGGGCTCTGGAGGTCAACAATACCTTGCAACAGAGTATCTTGCAGATCCGTTAACGTTAACCGATTGTTTTTTGAGGCGGCAACTCTTGCCGCCTCATTCATTTCTGCGTTTTTACCTCATTTCTTTAGTCCTTGGCATTCTACTTGCTAGTTAAGGTTAACCACCAAAACCGGGAGTGCCTTATGGACCGTCTGCTTTACATCGCCATGTCGGGTGCCAAAGAAAACATGAACAGCTTGGCTGTGCGCGGCAATAACTTGGCCAATGCGGCAACTGTTGGTTTCAAGGCCGATCTGGAGCAGGCTCGCGCCATGCAGGCGTATGGCGAAGGACTTCCTTCCCGCGTCTTCTCGATGACGGAAAGCCCGGGGCAACGCATGGATCAGGGCGGCCTGATGACAACAGGACGTGATCTTGACGTCGCCATTCAGGGCGACGGTTGGTTGACGGTTCAGGATGGTGATGGCAAGGAGGCATATACCCGAATGGGTAACTTGCGCGTTTCACCATTAGGCACCCTGCAGACCAGCAGCGGATTGAATGTTCTCGATGATGCTGGGCAGCCGATCATTTTGCCATTGCCGATGGAAAAAATTGAAATCAACCAGGACGGCACCGTCATCGGACGCCCTGAGGGCGCGACTGCGGATACGGTCGAGGAATACCAGCGCATCAAGCTGGTCAACCCGGATATCAAGTCCATCAGCAAGGGACAGGATGGCCTGTTTCATCGTAATGATGGCAAGAGTGAAGCCGCGACCGATCAGGTCCGTCTGGTCAGCGGCGCACTGGAAGCCAGTAATGTGAATGTGGTTGATGAAATGACCAACCTTATCCGTTTGCAACGTCAGTTCGAGACCCAGGTCAAGATGATGCAGACCGCCGAAAAAAATGATGAAGCGCAGAACCAGCTGCTGCGAATGAGCTGAGTACGCTAGGAGGATTCTATGATTCCCGCTCTGTGGATTAGTAAAACCGGTCTTGATGCCCAGCAAACCAATATTTCGGTGGCATCCAACAACCTGGCAAACGCCTCGACGGTCGGTTTCAAAAAAGGTCGAGCGATCTTTGAGGATTTGCTCTACCAAAATATCAATCAGCCGGGTGGTCGCTCATCGGCGGACACCACACTTCCCTCTGGCCTGATGCTCGGCGCCGGGGCCAAGGTGGTTGCGACCCAAAAGAACTTTACCCAGGGTAGCGTGCAGACCACCGATAACTCACTGGATGTGATGGTGCAGGGGCGTGGCTTCTTCGAAATCCAGATGCCGGACGGCAGTACCGCGTATACCCGCAACGGCCAATTTGCCCTTAACTCCGAAGGGACGATTGTGACCCCAGGTATGGGCTATCCGGTACAACCGGAAATCCAGGTGCCACAAGATGCCGAGAGCATCACCATCGGGGGGGATGGGCAGGTGTCAGTCAAGATCAAGGGCCAGGCTGAATCCCAGGTGATTGGTCAGTTTACCCTGACTGACTTTGTCAATCCGGGTGGCTTGCAACCGATCGGTGAGAACCTGTACGCCGAGACCCAATCCAGTGGTGCAGCACTGCAAGGTGTTGCTGGAGCCGATGGTCTGGGGGTGATCAAGCAGGGGATGCTGGAAGCGTCCAACGTCAACGTGACGGAAGAGTTGGTGAATCTGATCCAGGCGCAACGAGTGTATGAGATGAACTCGAAGGTTCTGACCACTGTCGATCAGATGATGTCGTTCTTAACGCAACGGACTTAAGAGGTGCATGATGACTCGCCGTCCCTATTTATTCCTGATGACTCTGCTGCTGGCCGGTTGCACGTCGCTGCCGAATGCTCCGAAGCCGGATGACCCCTCATTTGCACCGACGATCCCCGAGGATGACATGGTCAACATAGATCCCAGTGGATCCATTTTTAATCAGGGGCAGGTCAACAGCATCTATTCCGATATCAAGGCGCATCGGGTCGGGGACTTGATCACGGTCCAACTGTCGGAATCCACCACCGCCAAGAAAAATGCGAACTCCCAGCAGGGTAAAAATTCAGATCTGGGGCTCGATGCGCTGAAGATGGGGGGGGACACAGTCACGCTCAATGGCTATGACACCAGTGTCAGCATGGGGGCCACCAACAGCTTCAAGGGACAGTCCAAGGCCGATCAGAGCAATAGTCTGCAGGGCAACATTTCGGTCAGCGTGATCCGCGTACTGCCCAACGGTAACCTGATGGTTCGTGGCGAGAAGTGGTTGATGCTGAACAACGGTAACGAATATATCCGTATTACCGGACTGGTGCGCTCCGAGGATGTGAATGCCGACAATACCGTGTTGTCGCAACGCATTGCCAATGCTCGTATTCAATATGGTGGCACCGGGGATTTTGCTAACAGCCAGGAACGTGGCTGGTTGGCACAGTTCTTCAATGGTCCCTTCAGTCCCTTCTAGGAGATGGTCATGAAGAAATTTTCGACTCTATTACTCGCCGCAAGCGTCATATTCCTGACGCTGCCAACCGAGGCGGCACGGATCAAGGATCTGGCCAAAGTCCAGGGCGTCCGCAGCAACCAGTTGATCGGCTACGGTCTGGTGGTGGGCTTGCCGGGGACCGGCGAGAAGAACAACGCCTTCTCCGAGCAGACCTTTCGCACCATGCTGAATAACTTCGGCATCAAGGTACCGGATAACCTCAAGCCGAAGATCAAGGATGTGGCGCCGGTGGCTGTCCATGCCGACTTGCCAGCCTTCTCCAAACCAGGCCAGACCATTGATGTCACTGTCTCGGCGATTGGTGAAGCCAAGAGTCTGCGGGGTGGTACCCTGCTGCAAACCTTCCTCAAAGGCGTTGATGGCCGCGTTTACGCGTTGGCGCAGGGCTCTTTAGTGGTTGGTGGTTTGGGGGCCGAAGGGGCTGACGGCTCCAAGGTGGTCATCAATACGCCCACGGTGGGACGCATTCCTAATGGTGCCAGCGTGGAGCGGGAAGTACCGAGCTCATTCAATAATGGCGATACCATCACCTTTAATCTGAACCGCTCGGATTTCACCACCGCCAAACGGATGACCGATGTCATCAATGGCTTGGTCGGCGCGGATACGGCTCAGGCCCTGGATGCGACCTCGGTTCAGGTCTATGCCCCTCGGGATCCCTCCCAGCGGGTGTCGTACTTGGCGACCTTGGAAAATTTGGAAGTCGATCCGGCTGATGAGTCCGCGAAGGTCATCGTCAACTCGCGTACCGGCACTATCGTCATCGGCAGTCAGGTCAAACTCAAACCAGCGGCGATCACCCATGGCGGTCTGACGGTCACCATCTCTGAAAATCCCCAGGTCTCGCAACCGAACGCTTTCTCCAATGGCGAGACGGCTGTGGTACCCAACTCCAGCATCAATGTGCAACAGGCTGATAGTCGCATGTTCAAGCTGGATACCGGCAATAGCCTGGATGATCTGGTGCAGGCAGTGAATCAGGTGGGTGTTGCCCCCGGTGATTTGATGGCCATTCTGGAGGCGCTGCAGCAAGCTGGCGCGATCCAGGGTGAGCTGGTCATTCTCTAGGCTAGGTTTCAGGAGGCGGTTATGGACAAGTTGAAGACGGATATAGGGCTAGTACAGGATATCCGCGGACTGGATCAACTACGCCAACTGAGTAACAAGGATGAAGCCAGCCAGCAACAGGCTCTGGAAGCTGCGGCCCGGCAGTTTGAGTCCATCTTCAACCAGATGTGGGTTGGTAGTATGCGTCAGGCGAATGAATCCTTAGCACCTGATAGTCCGCTCAATAGCCGCTATAGCCAGTTTTATCAGGGCATGTTGGATGAACAAATGACTTCAGGTATGGCGAGCCCGGGCGGCAATAGCAGTCTGTCCAAACTGATCGTCAAACAGTTTACTCAGCCGGTTACTACTCAGGATGCCTCGCAACCCCGTCAGCTGAAAATGCCGGAGGAGCGGGTGCCTGTGATGCGTCGCTTCGCGCGCTGGGAAGATCCGCGCAATGGGCAAACGACAGAATCTGGCGCGGATATTGCTAGTCTTAAGAATGCCCAGGGTGCGGCGTCAGAAAAGGATCACGACCTCGTTTCTTCCGGGGTCGCAGCCGCCGAACGCTTTGTCGCTCGCTTGGCCAAGATGGAAAGCAATTTCCAGCGGCCGTCGGCGACAGGATCCGGCAACGGGGCCTTCTCTTCACCGGAAGAGTTTGTCCGGCAGTTGTTGCCAGCGGCACGTCAGGTGGCCAAACAGATTGGTTTGTCACCGGTCGCCTTGTTGGCTCAGGCGGCTCTGGAAACCGGGTGGGGCAAGCGCATGATCCCCTCCGCGGATGGCTCGCCGAGTCGCAACTTGTTCGGCGTCAAGGCCGGTAGTCAGTGGCGGGGCGCCAGTACTCAGGTCAACAGCCTGGAGTACGAGAATGGTCAGGCCGTGATGCGCAAATCCGCGTTTCGCCGCTACGACAGCTTTGTCCAGAGCATGCAGGATTATGTGGATCTGATTGGTACGCACGAACGATATGGCAAGGCGCGGGAAGTGGCGAATGATCCAGAAGCCTATTTCGATGCTCTGCAGCAGGCCGGTTACGCCACCGACCCGCAGTATGCCAAGAAACTGAAACAAGTGCTGCACAGTGATGCCCTGAAGGATCTCTGGCAGAGCACGTAACACCAAGGGGAAAGAACCATGTTGCGCCAATTGACCGCCTGTCGAGAATCAGACCCCCGTCGGCTGAACAGGTGGTGTGCCAACCCGGTTCGTTTCTGTCGTGCCCTTCTCGGGCGAGCCAGTATTCAGGGAGATATGCATCATGGCTGATCTGCTGCAGATAGGGCTAACCGGCCTGAATGTATCCCAAACTGGCTTGACCACCACAGGTCACAACATCTCCAACATCAATAACAAAAGTTATAGCCGCCAGGTGATGACAGCGGATACGCTGGGCAGCCAACGGATCGGTAACGCCTTCGTTGGTAGCGGTGCTCAGGTCAAGGCGATTGAGCGTCAGTACGACCAGTTCGCCTATAAAGAAAACCTGATCAACACCACCAGTCAAAAATACTATGAGACGCGCTATGTGCAGGCGCAACAGCTGGATTCTCTATTAACCAGCGAAGACACTTCTGTTTCTGCCGATATGTTGACCATGTTCGGCTCCATGAATGGGGTGGCCGATCATCCAAATACTTTGGAGGCTCGCAAGGTGTTCCTGCGCGATGCGGGCAACATGACCAGCACCTTCAATCGTATCTATGATCAGATGCAGTTGCAGTACGACAGCGTCAACGATGACATCAGCAAGACGGTCACCCAGCTCAACACCTTGGCCACCTCGCTGGCCGATGTGAATAACTCGATCCTGGCGGCGTTGGGCGGCGATCCGAATCGCAGCGCCAACGATTTGTTCGATCAACGGGATGAACTCGTGCGTCAGGTCAGCGAGATCGCCAACGTCTCCGTGATCCCGCAAGCCAATGGCATGGTCAATGTCTCCATCGGTACTGGCCAACCGCTGGTTCTGGGATCGCAGGCCACGACGTTCGGGGTCGAGATCGGCGATCCGGATCCGCAGCACATCGGTCTGGTGATCGACAATGGCTCGGCAAAAATACCGCTGGATGGCTCCGTGATTGGCGGCAAATTGCAGTCGTTATTCGAGTTCCGGGATCAGGTGCTGGAACCGGGTATGAACGAGTTGGGACTCAATGCGTTGGCGATCGCTCATTCCGTCAATGAACAACAAAAGCAGGGGCTGGATCTGGATGGCCAGATTGGTAGCCCGCTGTTTACCGATTTTAACTCCGCCAGCAGCGAACACAGCCGCGTACTCAGTCATGGCGACGGTCTGGGGACCGCGACCATGGGGGTGCGTATCGATGATCTGGGTAGCCTCTCGGGAAATGAATTCGAACTCAAGGTCACCACGTTCAATGCGGGGCCGCCGCAACAGATCCAGTTTTCGATGACCGACAAGATGACAGGGAAGATCCAGACCTTGCCTGCGGCCGGACCGCTGGATCTATCAACCGGCCAGCGCCTGGAGGTGCCGGGCGAGGGGTTTTCCATCGGCATCGAGAACATCGATCTTGCCGATCCGGTTCAGGTGGGCAAGACCTTCACCCTGCGACCGACCCGCACCGCGGCTCAGGATATCGGTGTCATCACCACGGATCCACGCAAGGTCGCAGCTGCCGATGCCGAAGTGAAAGTGGCGACTACCGCCACCAATACCGGCAGCGGTGAGCTGAGTATCAAGAGTATTAACAGCCGCAGTGATGTTCTTTACCTCACTAAGGATAACCCCTACACGGTAGCCTTCACCGGGGTAACGGCAGGTCCTTCTACCGTGTATGAATATGAGATGCGGGATAAGAATGGTGTGGTGATGACGGTGCCGCTAAATGCCCCACCAGGAGCCTATACAGTCACTGATAATACCGGTGCGACGTTGACCTTGAACCCGGGCGATCCCATGACCGGCTTGGGTATTGTTCTGGATCCGCTAACGCAGCGGCAGACGGTCAATGTTGCCGGTATTACTCTGGAGTTGGATGGCAAGCCGGCATCCGGGGACAGCTTCACCTTAAGTTTTAACCAGACCGCCGATGGCGATAACCGCAACGCCTTGGTGATCGCCGGCTTACAGAGCCAGAAGCTGCTCAAAAGCGGTAAGCAAACCTTTCAGGATAATTATGCGGCCTTAGGCTCCGAGATTGGTTCTGTGAGCAAAAATGCCAAAACCAGCATGGAGGCATCGGGAGCGTTGCTGGAGCAGAGTACCACCCGGGTGCTCGCCACGGCGGGGGTCAGTTTGGATGAAGAGGCGGCTAATCTCATCAAGTTTCAACAGAGCTATAGCGCATCGGCCCGGGTCATTACCGTGGCCGGTGAGTTGTTCAGTACCTTGCTGCAGTCCTTCCGCTAGTTTCATCCCTTTCTTTCGATGCATAGCTCCGGCGGCATAAGTTGCCGGATCCCATGAAGTGCCGTTTATTTGTTTTTCCTTTTAAATCATGATGATAAATCCGCGTCGCCGCCTGGCTTGATTCCTGCATGGTTCTGGCTATCAACAGTATCCAGTCAGGAGTCCGGCGGTGAGAGTCCCTACCCAGACCTTCTTCAATCGCAGCATAGGCTCGGTGATGAGTCACCAAGCCAAGCTGAATGAACAGAACACCTATATTGCCGCGCAAAAAAAGGTGATCACGGCTGCCGATGATCCTGTGGCGTTTTCGACGATCCAGCGTTTGAAGCAGGATCTGTCGATGACGGCCACGCTGAAAAAAAACAGCGATCTGGCCGAGAACTCCAATGCCTTGGAAGAGACAGCGCTGGATCAGGGGGAAAACCTGATGCAGCGGGCGCGGGAGCTGTTGGTCACCTCCGGCAACGGTACCTATGACGCCAAGGCTCGCGAAGCGGTTGCCAAGGAGTTGGAGCAGATCCGTAAGGAGTTGATTGGTGTTGCGAATAGTCGCGACGCCAATAGCCAGTACATCTTTGCCGGTTACAAAGTGGATACCCAGCCCTTCCAGGTCAATGAGTTTGGCTCGGTCGATTACCACGGTGATGATGGTATTCGCAATTACCAGATCGGTAACTCGGTACAAGTGGCGGGAAACGATCCTGGCTCCAGTATCTTCGTCAATATTCCGACCGGCAATGGCACTTTTCTGGCGACGGCCAATGCCGCCAATAAAGGTTCCGGGGTGATCGACGAAGGGACCGTCATCGATCCGGTACTGTTTAACTCCTTTGCCGGTGAGACCTATACCGTCAGCTTCAATGAGCCAGTTCCGGGTGCCGATGTGGAATACCGGGTCTATGGCATGAAGCCCGGCACAGTGACCGGCAATGCCACGGTAAAAATTGCCGCTATTGACAGCAAAGACCCGAATTTTGCCACCGTAGCCCCCTCTGCCATCTATCCGGATACCACGGGACCGAACGGCAATAATGTCGGCGTGTCATTCAGCGAGAATCCGGTCGGCTCCGGTAAGTATGACGTCTCCATCAATATGGTGCTCGCTTCTCCGCAATACGATACCGCCAATACCAATGCGCAGAAGATTGGTGTCGATGGCATCAGTCTGGAAATTGACGGTCTGCCAAAAACCGGTGATGGCTACACCCTGACCCAGTATGTCGGCGCCACGCCGTATCAGAGCGAGCAGGATATCGAATTCAACGGCATCAAGACCCAGGTCAAGGGAACGCCCCTGGATCAGGACAATCTGTCGCTGGAGCCCAGTGGCCAGCAGGATCTGTTTGCCACGCTGCAACAGGCCATTGATGCGCTGCGAACCCCCGGCGAGAACGACACCGCCGAGGCCAAGCGCGACATGAGCCTGAATGCCGCCAAATTACAGTTAGACAATGCCTTCAACGTCGTGAAATTGACGCGCGCCGATGTCGGCGCTCGCCTCAACACCATCGACTCGCAACGGGAGGCCAGCGCTGACTATGAATTGGCCTCGAAGAAGGTGCTTTCCCAGCTGGAAGACCTGGATTTACAGAAGGCGATCTCCGATTTCCAACTGGAGAAAACCACGCTGGAGGTCTCCCAGAAGATGTTTTCCATGGTCCAGGATTTGAACTTGTTTAAGTACATGTAAAAAATTGGCACACAAATAGCATTAATTACATCGACAGCGAAAAACCGGCACGTTTGCAGCACTTGATAGCCGGTTCCCTGCAGATTCGAGCAGATAACTAGGAGCAAACCATGCCTCAAGTCATTAACACCAATATCATGTCGTTGAATGCTCAACGGCAACTGGATAAATCTCAACGGGCACAAAACCAGGCGATGGAACGTCTCTCCTCTGGTCTGCGTGTCAACAGCGCTAAAGATGATGCTGCGGGTCTCTCTATTGCCACCGGCATGGAGTCCCAGACACGGGGTCTGAACCAGGCGATTCGTAACGCCAATGATGGTATCTCCATGGCCCAGACCGCTGAAGGCGCGATGGATGAGATGACCAACATCATGCAGCGGATGCGGGAACTGGCCGTGCAATCGGCGAACGATACCAACTCGGCATCCAACCGAGCCTCGATTCAAAAAGAAGTCGATCAGCTCTACTCCGAGCTGGATCGGATCGCCAACACCACCCAATTCAACGGCGTGGTGTTGTTGAACGGCAGCGCCGGCCAAACCAACCTGCAGATCGGCGCCAATTCTGGTGAAAGTTTGTCATTTAATATCGATGCGGTGACCTCCAAGGATCTCAACCTGAATGCCGTCTCCGGCCTCGGTGAACTCAATGGTGGCCGCATTGACTCCACTGTAGCCATTAGCGCCAACTCGATCACCATCAATGATGTGACGATCACAGGGGCCACCGGAGCTATGAATGCCCAAGCCATGGAGACCGCCATCAATGCCGAGAAGGGGCTAACCGGAGTGACCGCCAATGCCTATAACGTGTTGAATGGCACAGGCAATCAGAATGGCGTGACCGCAGGCCTGACTATCAACACAGTCCTGCTCGGTGCCACGGCTTCGATGCAGGATCTGGTGAACAAGATCAACCAGGAAGTTCCAGGGGTGGTGGCCTCTATCGACAAGCAGGGCGGTTTGTCTTTATCCAATGATACTGGTGCTGCCATTACGATCGCCAACGGCGCTCAGATTGGTATGGTCAACGGGACTTACGACGGCTTCCTGGCCTTGACCAGTGCCGATGGTACTGAAATCAAGACCGGTTTGTCGGCAACGGGAAAAGCCGCCGATCTGCATGCCATTGGTTTTAACGTATCTCAGGGCTCAGACGAGGTCACCGGCAGTGCCGTCTCGACGGCAGCTGTGACCGCAAGCGATGGCATCATGATTAATGGCATCAAGGTCGGTGATATCACAGGTGCATCAGCAGCGGATAAAGCCTTTGCTATTAATGCATTACGCTCAGAAACCGGGGTCGAAGCAACCGCGCGTACCGAAGCCAAGTTTCAGCTGGCCGTAGGTACGAATGATGCGAACTTTAGAATTAATGGCACTTCTGCGACAGCTGCTTTGTCTAGTGCAACTACATTGGATGAGGCCATAACCAATATCAACGCCTTGGGGTTGGCAGGTGTGGTGGCCAGTGCCGACAAAACCACGGGTGAGTTGGTACTGACCTCGCAATCGGGTCAGGATATTCGAGTCAATGCAACGGCAGGGACTCTGGGGGCTGCCGCCTATAACGATACTATAGGAAATGGGGCGCTCGGTGCAGGTATTATCGGTGGCCAAATATCGCTAAAAGGTGATAGCGGGCGCGATGTGGTGGTGACCAGCAGCGCAGCGGGACAAGCGGCTCAGAGTACCGCATTGGCCAAGCTGGGGTTGACCTCCCAGGGGGGTGATGAGACGGCGATTGGCTCCGGCCTGAGCGTGTTAACGGCAGCCAATGCCAGCAACACCATTGAGCGGATCGATGATGCACTGAACAAGATTTCCGACTCTCGATCTAGTCTCGGTGCTGTGCAGAACCGCTTGACCTCGACGATCTCCAATCTGGCCAACGTGTCGCAGAACACGGCGGCAGCCAAGTCGCGGATCATGGATGCCGACTTTGCCGCGGAAACTTCGCAGATGAGTAAGGCGCAGGTACTGCAGCAAGCCGGAACGGCCATGCTGGCGCAAGCCAACGCCAGTAACCAGGGCGTACTCTCCCTGCTCAAGGGTTAATCCGCATCAGGAGTATCTGTCGCTCCTGTCTGCTCGAAACAGCCCGGCCTTGTGCCGGGCTGTTTTTTTGCGTTTTATTCTCTCGGCAATTCCTTGCCGCATCGGGATCGACGATTTGCCACCTGGTCTGATGCTGGAATCGGACTATTTTGACGCCTGGAGTAAAATGTCGTCGTTTTTTTGACCCCTATCGAATTTTCCTGCTCAAGCTTTCTGCATCAGCGTCGATAAACAGGGTGCAAGGCAGTTGTAAGGGTGGTGAAAAAAATCGTTAAAGCTTTTGCCGCCCTTGTCGATAACCTGAATGACATTACCAAGGCGCCTTAACTTTCCGGGCGTGAAGCGAGATAGGAGTAAATATTATGGCTATGGTTGTTAATACAAACGTTATGTCGCTGAACGCCCAGCGTCAGTTGAACAAGTCCCAGGCTGCACAGAACACCTCCATGGAGCGTCTGTCCTCTGGCCTGCGGATCAACAGTGCCAAGGATGATGCCGCCGGTCTGGCCATCTCCACCGGCATGGAATCCCAAACTCGCGGTCTGAACCAAGCGGTACGGAATGCCAACGATGGTATCTCCATGGCGCAAACCGCTGAAGGCTCTATGGACGAAATGACCAACATCCTGCAACGGATGCGGGAACTGGGTGTCCAGGCATCGAACGATACCAACTCAGCTTCCAACCGCGCCTCTATCCAGAAAGAAGTGGATCAGCTCTACTCCGAACTGGATCGTATCTCTTCTGTGACCTCTTTCAACGGCGTCAAGCTGCTGGATGGCTCTACCAAGTCCACCAGCCTGCAAATCGGTGCTAACTCCGGTGAAACCCTGTCGTTCTCCATCAAGGCTGTTACCACCAAGGATCTGAACTTGAATGCGGTCTCCGGTTTGGGTGAACTCAACGGTGGTCGAGTGAATGGCACTGCACTTTTGGCAGATGAAGTGACTATCAACGGCGTTAGCATGGGGGCACAAGCTGCAACCGATGCTGCTGGTCTGGAAACCTACATCAACGCCCAGAAGGGGTTGACCGGTGTCACTGCCGATGCCTACAACGTGGTCAAGAGTACCGGTGGTCTGGATGGTAAGTTAGCCTCAGGTGAGCTGACGATCAATACTGTTTCGTTATCCGGTACCTCTGATCTGAAGGGACTGGTTGAGGAAATCAATCTGAAAGTGGCTGGCGTCACCGCCAGTATTGGCGAAAATGACT
Source organism: Pseudaeromonas pectinilytica (assembly GCF_054780855.1). Taxonomy (NCBI): domain Bacteria; kingdom Pseudomonadati; phylum Pseudomonadota; class Gammaproteobacteria; order Aeromonadales; family Aeromonadaceae; genus Pseudaeromonas; species Pseudaeromonas pectinilytica. Next base: position 38,521 of record NZ_BAAGVN010000069.1, on the reverse strand, counting down.
CACTGGTGCTGAGTAATACCACTGGGAGTGACATCGTGATCGGGGGTACCGCTGCGGGTAAAGCGGGTCTTACTAGCGATACCTACCGCGGTTATCTCTCACTGAGTAGTGCCGATGGCTCTGAAATCAAGATGGGGTTGGGGTCAGCTGCCACCGCCTCTGCCACCAAGCTCCAGTCGCTGGGATTTAATGAATCCTCTGGCTCAGATAATGTGACAAGTGGTGCAGTATCTGGTGCTGCCGTGACCGCAGCTGATGGCATTAAGATCAATGGTGTTGCCCTAGGGGACATTACCGGCACTTCCGCCGCCGATAAAGCATTTGCCATCAATGCGTTACGCGATCAGACCGGCGTTGAGGCGAGTGCAAAGACCGAACAGTCATTCACTTTCGATCTAGTGGATGCCGAAGCTGATACTGGGATCCTGATCAACGGTACCTCCGTATCCTTCGCAGGGGTAACGACACTTGATGGTGCGGTGACTGCCATTAACGGCGCAAGTCTGGCCGGGGTAGTGGCTAGTGCCGATACTAAGACCGGTAAACTGGTTCTCTCTTCCCAGTCAGGGCAAGATATTTCAATTACAACTGGAGCGACCGGCGATGCGTTTGGCCTTGGCGCTGGTGCGACCACGGTCATCAAGGGGCAAATCTCCCTGACCGGGCAAAATGGTCGTGATGTAGTGGTGACCAGTGATGCAACCACCCAGGCTTTGCAGGGCACGGCTTTGGCCAAACTGGGGTTGACGGATCAAGGTGGTAACGAAACCGCAGTCGGTCGTGGTCTGAGCATGGCAACTGCTGCCAACGCCGCTAACTCTATCGAGCGGATTGATGCAGCACTGAAGCAGATTTCTGATGGCCGCGCCGACTTGGGTGCTATCCAGAACCGTCTGACTTCCACCATCTCTAACTTGTCCAACGTGTCGCAAAACTTGTCAGCTGCGAACTCCCGTATTCGTGACGCCGACTTCGCTGCCGAAACCTCATCCATGAGCAAGGCGCAAGTGTTGCAACAGGCGGGTACAGCCATGCTGTCTCAGGCTAATGCCTCCAGTCAGAACGTGCTGTCACTGCTCCGTTAAGACAGTTAGTCTGGCTTGGTAGACTAAATTAAAGCTTCCCAAGCAATTGGGAAGCTTTTCCTTTAGGAGGTGAATATGTCTGAATTACAACTGAGTGGTGCCGCCTCGGAACTGACGCGTCGCCCCGCGGTTCAGGAGTCACCCAGAAAAGAGTTCACGGGTGTAGCCCTGGACAACAAGATAGCAACGCCTTCGGCTGATCAAGCTAAGGGTGAGGATGAAAACTCAGTCAAGAGTGCCCAGAAGGCCGAGGATGAACGCAAACGGTTGTCTGAGGCGTCCAGCAACTTGAATGAGTTTATGCAGACCATGCAGCGTAACCTCAAGTTTACGGTGGATGAAGTCAGTGGTGAGTCGGTGATTGCGGTGCATGATGCCAAGACGGATGAGTTGATCCGGCAGATCCCGTCCAAGGAAGCGCTGGAGTTGATCCATAATATGGACAAGGTACTCGGTTTGTTGTTTAAAGCTGAAGCATGATTGGCCTGTAATTTGCTTGATGTTCGGGTTAAGGCTGTTGTTGTATTAACCCGACACGGCAAGGAGGAGTGAAATGGCCGCTATTACATCCACAGGCTTGGGCTCAGGGCTCAAGATCAATGACATTGTGACCGCCATTGTCGGGGCAGAAAAAGACCCGGCGATGAAGAAGATTGATGCTGATGCCAAAACGGCAACCGACAAGATCTCGGCCTTTTCTGCGCTCAACAGCGCCCTCTCATCCTTCAAAAGCTCTTACAAAGACCTGGGTTATGCCTCGACCTATTCGGCCGTCAGCATCAAATCCAGCGATGAAGGGGTCTTGACCGCCAAGGGCGGCATCGGCGCCCAGACCGGCAGTTTCGAGTTCAAGGTGAATCAACGGGCTCAGGCTCATACCCTGGTCAGTGGTGATACCGCAACCTTCAGCAACCCCAATGCCACCGTCGGCACTGGTAAACTGACCCTGCGTTTTGGTACCTATAACGCGGATGGCAGCTTCTCGGTGAATGCCGACAAGACCATCAAGACCATTACCGTCGATTCATCCAATAACTCGCTGGCGGGTCTGCGCGATACCATCAATAAGACGGATAACGGCGTTACGGCGTCGATCATCAACGACGGTTCAGCCTATCGTCTGGTGCTGACTAGCAAAGAGACTGGGGAAGCCAATGCCATCGAGCTGACGGCGGCGGACGATGACGGTAACAATACCGACACCGGCGGCTTGTCACGCTTTGCCTATGGCGCCAGCAACAAGAATATGAAGCAAACCTCGGTGGCACAGAATGCCAAAATCGAGATGAACGGCATCACCATTACCCGCAGCAAGAATGAGATCGACAGCGTGATCCAGGGGGTAACCTTGAATCTCAATGGGGTGACCGAGACTGGCAAGGTGGTGAAGTTGACCATCGGCAAGGACACCTCGACCATCGAGAGTCAGATCCGCGCTTTCATGGATACCTACAACAAGACCATTAGCCAGGTGAATGAGTTGACCAAGTACAATGGCGATGGTGGTACCAACGGCGTCTTGATTGGCGATGCCACTGTGCGCAACGTCAAGAGTCTGATGCGGGATGTGCTCAATACCCAGGTCAAGGAGACCGGCAGTTCGATCCGCAGTTTTGCCGATTTGGGATTATTGACCAAAAAAGATGGCACGCTGGAGTTGAATGAGACCAAATTTAAAGCCGCGATGGCAGGGAATGTGGAAGATATTTCCAAATTCTTTACCCAGGCGGGCAAGGCCTCCGATCCGCAAATTAACTATGTGACCAATAGCTCGCTGACCAAACCCGGCACTTATAGTGTCGAGGTCACCCAGTTGGCGACGCAAAGCAAACTGACCGGCAGTACCGCCTTGACCTTTCCGTTGACGGTGGATGCCGATAATGAAGCCTTCAAGGTGCGGATCGACGGCATCTTGTCGGGAGAGATCAAGCTGGCACAGAAGAGCTATGCCACGGCGTTGGATTTTGCCGCTGAGATGCAGTCGAAGATCAACTCCGATGCCACGCTATCCACCAAGGCCGCCAGTGTCAAAGTTGCGGTAGATGCCGATGGCAAGTTGCAGTTCACCTCGGATCGCTATGGCTCGCGCTCTATGGTGGCCTTTACCGAAGTGGATACCAACTTTGCGGCCAGCTTTGGCATCGGCGTGCAACAGGGCTCGGATGGGGTGGATGCCAAGGGCAAGATTGATGGTGTGGAGGCGCTGGGGGATGGCAATACCCTGCTCTCAGAATCGGGGAACTCAACCGGGATCAAGGTGGAGATCGCCGGCGGCGCCTTGGGGAAACGAGGCACAGTCACCCTGTCCGAGGGGCTGACCAGCATCATGAATACGGTCCTCGATGGCATCATCGACAAGAGCATCTCTTCCAGCAAGGGGGACATGGATGTCAGCAGTGGCCTGCTGGATGGCAAGATCGACGCACTCTACAAGCAACTGGTGGAAGTGGATCGCCGGGAAACCGATCTGAAGTACCGGATGGATAAACTCGAGGCCCGACTGTACAAACAATTCAACGCAATGGATTCGGTTGTATCCAATTTGAGCGCTACTATGTCGTCATTAACGCAATCTCTTGCGACCTTGCCTGGATATACCAATAGTAGCTCTTGATTTTTTGGAACAATAATTGTGCTAATAACTACGGCGCCATCAGGCGCCGTAGCTTTTTTTGACCTGCTGGCTGCGTTTGAGGTGCAGCAGTTCCTGCTTCAGCGATTCGCGGTGCGTACTGGCCTTGTTGACCAGGATCCCTAGCACATAACGCAGTTGCTCCAGCTCTTGCTGTTCGGCCGCTAACTGCTGCGGCGTGGCTTGATCCAGATGCGCCTGGATGGCGGTGCTCAGTGCCTCCATCGCGGGGAACTCGTCATCCAGCAACTCATCGGGCTGATTCAGCGCCTGATAGAGCTGCTCCAGCAGCTGCGGGATATCCTGCTGCGTTGTCATGACGCCGAGCCTGCTTTCTTGGCCTTGAATTCGTTGCGTACCTCGCTAGGGATGCCGTCCCAGCCTTCCTTGATGTTGATGAAGATCTTGGCGACTTCGTCGAGTTTTTCCTGGCTGTTCTGCAGGTTGGCTTCGGTCAGGGTGCGAATGCTGTAGTCGTAGAGTGCCGCCAGGTTTTGTGCCACCTCGCCACCCTGCTCTAGATCCAGGCTGCCTTGCAATTCGCCGATCAGCGCCAGGGCCTTGTTCAGTGATTTAGCCTTGCCCTCTACGTCCTTGCGTTCGATGGATCCTTTGGTCGCGGCGATATTGCCGAGAATGTGCTGCAGTACAATCGAGATCAAGGTGTGGGGATCGGCATCATCAATATTGCTGACGCTGGCCTGACGATACTGCTGGATGGATAGTCTGGTCATCTTGGGTTCTCTCTTGTTCACAATCAATGGCGGCTGCCAGTATGCCCTATAAGCGTATTATCGTCCCAGCTCCGCGAGGCTTTAATGGTTTTCGTCACGAAACAATCACCCATCACCGAGCGGGCATAGGATTTATTTTGACACTGTGTCATTATTTTGTCGGTGATGGCTCATCGCTAGCTGTGTCGGTAGTACTAGCAGAAATCGGGCCGAATATTCAAAGCATTAGGTGGTGGCATGCGTGAGCAGAAGTGCGTCCTGATTATCGATGGTGATGAAAAGCGCCGTCAGCAGATGGAGACGGTACTCAATTTCATGGGGTTTGATTGGCGGTGTGGGGATGAGCCGGATTGTCTGGCCTACCTGGATGGTGCCGACGACCTGTTGGGCGTGGTGGTGGGGAGCCTGCAAACCCGCACCCTGGATCAGCTGTTGGGCTCTCATCCGCAGATCCCGTTTTTAAGCTATCAGCATCAGGGCTCGGCGGGCAGCGGCTCTGGGCCCACCAACCTGCTGGGACTTCTCAGCGATCCGGTCGGTTATGACCAACTGACCAGTCTGTTGCATCTGTGCCACACCTTCATGGCGTTGCGCAGCCACCAGGGGGAGTCCCAGGATCAGAAGCTGCTGAAGTTTCTGGTGGGGAAGGGCATGGCAATGCAGGAAGTGCGTCGGCTCATCAGCCAGGTGGCGGATAAAGACGCCAACGTGCTGATCCTCGGTGAATCCGGTACCGGCAAAGAGGTGGTGGCGCGCGCCATCCATGAATTGTCGCCCCGTGCCAATGGCCCCTTTGTGCCGGTGAACTGTGGCGCCATCCCGGCGGAGCTGCTGGAGAGCGAGTTGTTCGGTCATGAGAAGGGCTCTTTTACCGGCGCCATCTCCGCCCGTCGCGGTCGCTTCGAACTGGCCGAGGGCGGCACCCTGTTTCTGGATGAAATCGGCGATATGCCGATGCCGATGCAGGTCAAGTTGTTGCGGGTTCTGCAGGAGCGGGTGTTCGAGCGGGTGGGCGGCAGCAAACCGATCAAGGCGGATGTGCGGGTGATTGCCGCGACGCACCGCAATCTGGAACAGATGATCGTCGAGCAAAGTTTCCGCGAGGATCTCTACTATCGGTTGAATGTGTTTCCCATCGAGACACCATCCTTGCGCGAGCGGGCCGATGATATTCCCTTACTGCTACAAGAGTTGCTGAACCGGCATAGCGGTGAGCACAAGGCCTGGCTGCGGTTTACCCAGCGGGCCATGGAGTCGCTGATGCTGCATCGTTGGCCGGGCAACGTGCGCGAACTCTCCAATCTGGTCGAGCGTCTGTTGATCCTGTTTCCCAACCGAATTGTCGACGTCAAGGATCTGCCGGTGAAGTATCGCTATGGCAGTGATGTCTGGCAGGAGACGGGGCCGGTGAATGAACAGGCGGAGCGGGATGCCTTGATCGATGTGCTCTCGGAATCATTTGAACAACCCGAGGAGCCGGCCGCGGATCCTTTTACTCAGGTGCTGCCGGAAGATGGTCTCAATCTCAAGGATCTGCTGGCCGAGTTGGAAATCGGCATGATCCGTCAGGCGTTGGAGATGCAGGATGGTGTCGTGGCCCGCGCCGCCGACATGCTCGGCATGCGCCGGACCACGTTGGTTGAGAAGATGAAAAAATATGACATGACCGCACGAGACATGTAGCAACTAGGGGCTTATAGGTAGTCAATAGGGGCTCATTCCTCTCCTTAGAAAAGGCGCTGCGGCGCCTTTTCTATTTTTGGCACGCATATTGAATAACCCGGTATTATCCCAGTCGCTCACGGGTTTATGACGTATGACAGCATCTACTTTCTCCAACTTGCCCGACGCATGGTCTTCGCCATCCTTGTTTGGCGAGATCTTCAATGAAGTCCCCTCTGGCTTGGTATTGCTCGATGGCTCGGGTCGGGTGGCCCGCGCCAATCGCGCGGCGCTGATGCTATTGGGCGAGCCGTTGGAGGGGGAAAGTTGGGGCAACATCATCCAGCGCGTGTTCTGCCTGCGTCCCGACGATGGCCATGAAGTCTCGTTGCGCAATGGCCGCCGGGTCCAGATCTCGACCCAGCCGCTGAAGCAGCAAGAGGGGCAGCTGATCCAGATCACCGATCTGACCGAGACCCGTTGCTTGCAGGATCAGCTCAGTCATATGGAGCGGCTGTCGGCACTGGGTAAGATGGCCGCCTCGTTGGCCCACCAGATCCGCACCCCGTTGGCGGCGGCTATGTTGTACGGTGCCAATCTGGCCAATCGCACCCTGAGCAATGAGGCGCGTGGCAGCTTCCAGAAAAAATTGATGGATCGGTTGCGGGATCTGGAAACCCAGGTCAGCGACGTGCTGCTGTTTGCCCGCAATGGCGAGCAGCAGGTGGTCAGCACCATCGAATTGACGGAGCTCATCACCAGCATCGAGCGTGGGGCGGAAGCCATGCTGCAACAGGTCGGAGCCAGTTTGCGCATCGAGATGGATAGCCCACCGATCCCCTTGCTGGCCAACAGCTCGGCACTGGCGAGCGCCATCAATAATCTGCTGGCTAATGCGCTGCAGGCGGGCGCCACCCAGTTGCTGGTCAGCGCCCATCGCGCCGGGGATGATGTGTTGGTCCGGGTCGTGGATAACGGCCGGGGCATGTCACGGGAGTTGCTGGCCCGGATCTTCGAGCCCTTCTATACCACCCGCAGTAATGGCACTGGTCTGGGATTGGCGGTGGTGCAATCTGTGGTTCAGGCCCATCAGGGCAAGATTGAAGTGGCTTCGGTGGAGGGCGAGGGCAGTTGCTTCACCCTGCGCTTGCCTTGTCATCACAGCGTGGTCAGCCGTCAGGCTGTTGGAGGTGCATCATGACTCAGGCCCGCATTCTGGTGGTTGAAGACGATCATGGCCTGCGCGAGGCGATTGTCGATACCCTGTTGCTGGCGGGCTATGCCTGCCAGGAAGCCGACAGTGCCGAGGCCGCGTTACTGCAGCTCGGGCGTCAATCCGTTGACATGGTGATTTCCGATATCCAGATGGGCGGCATGGATGGTCATACCCTGCTGAGTAATATTCGCCTGAAGTATCCGCAGACTCCGGTGCTGTTGATGACCGCCTACGCCAACATCGATGGTGCTGTCCGGGCGATGCGCGAAGGCGCCATTGATTATCTGGCCAAGCCGTTTTCACCGGAGGTGCTGCTCAATCAGGTCAGCCGCTATGTGCCGCCACAACGCATCGAGCGCAAGACGCCGGTGTACGGTGATGCCAAAACTGCCGACTTGCTGCAACTGGCGGCCCGGGTCGCCCGCTCCGAAGCCACAGTCATGGTGACCGGTCCCAGCGGCACCGGTAAAGAGGTGCTGGCGCGCTATATCCATGATCAATCCAATCGCGCCGAGCAGCCCTTTGTGGCCATCAACTGCGCCGCGATCCCGGAAAATATGCTCGAAGCCACGCTATTCGGCTATGAAAAAGGCGCCTTCACCGGCGCGGTTCAGGGCTGCCCCGGCAAGTTTGAACAGGCCCAAGGCGGCACCCTGCTGCTGGACGAGATCACCGAAATGGACTTGGCGCTACAGGCCAAGTTGTTACGGGTGCTGCAGGAGCGCGAAGTGGAACGCCTGGGTAGTCGCAAGACCATACCGCTGGATGTGCGGGTGATCGCCACCAGTAATCGGGATATCCGTCAGGCGGTGGCGGCCGGTTTGTTCCGTGAGGATCTCTTCTACCGGCTGAATGTATTCCCGCTGCGCTGGCAGCCGCTGGTGGATCGGCCGGGAGATATACTGCCGATTGCCGAGCATCTGCTGCAGTGGCATGCCAGTCAGCAGGGCGCCAGCGTACCGACGCTGGATGCTGCGGCTGCCGAACGATTGCTGCACTACCGCTGGCCGGGCAACGTCCGTGAGTTGGATAACGTCATCCAGCGCGCACTGATCTTGAGTGACGGCCGCCTGATCCAGGCTGGCAATCTGATCCTGGATGAGCAGCAGTGGCCGGGTGTCGTAGATGACGACGTGGAGGATCAACCCCTGCGCGGTGAGGAACTCAGTTGGGAATATACCGAGCGCCTGCCGGGTATGGAGCGACTGGGGAATGAACTGCGGCAACAGGAGCACCAGATCATCCTCGATACCTTGATCGCCTGCCAAGGCAGTCGCAAGGAAGTGGCCGACCGCCTGGGTATCAGCCCGCGCACCCTGCGTTATAAATTGGCGCGCATGCGCGATGTCGGCATCGAAGTGCCGGATTAATTTTTTTCTCTCCAGCCCGCCATCCGGCGGGCTCTTGTTGTAAAATCCCCCGCTTTCCAGTGAGTTAGACGATATATGTTCCTGGCACTTAAATTGCAGATACAGGGTATCCCCCTGGGGTTGTCAATTTAATGTCGCTGTGAGGAACCGCTATGGACGTGCAAGCTAGCTCTCTGTTCAAGGATTTTGAGGCCCTTCGCTTCGAGGCCCTGGGTCCCGGTTCCCGCGCCACGCCGATGAATGGTGAGGTTCAGCAGGATTTTGGTCAGGCGCTCAAGATGGCGTTGGAAAATGTCAATTCACTGCAACAAGATGCCAGTACGCTGCGCACCCGCTTTGATATGGGCGATCGCAGTATCAATCTTTCGGATGTGATGATTGCAGGGCAGAAGTCCTCCATAGCGTTTGAAGCCACAGTTCAAGTGCGCAATAAGGTGGTCGAAGCCTACAAGACCATCATGAATATGCCGGTGTAAGTGAAGGGGTAGAAAATGGCTGACGACAAGCGCAATCAATTGATGGTAGCCGGCGGGGATCCGCTGATGGGGGCCGGGGTGGATGATGTGGTCACCACCAAGCCTTCGTCGCTGGCATTCATGGGAAATGTCGATGTTCTGCGTCAAGTCACCCTGGTTCTGGGCTTGGCCATTTGTCTGGCGATTGCCGTTTTCATCCTGCTGTGGGGCAAAGAGCCGGAGATGCGACCCCTTGGACAGTTCACCACCGACGAGTTGGTGAAGACCCTGGATTTTCTGGATCAGAAACAGCTCAACTACAAGGTGGAAGGGAATTCGGTGCTGGTCACCGCCGATGACTATTCCAATATTGTGTTGCAACTCAAGCGTGAGGGTTTAGCCCAGCCGGAGTTGCCAACCGGTGATTCCTTGTTGCTCAAAGATAGCGGCTTTGGTGTCAGTCAACGCCTGGAAGGTGAACGGCTCAAGTACAGCCGCGAACAACAGTTGGCCCGCGCCATCGAGCAGTATCGCAATATCAGTAAGGCCACAGTCCTGCTGGCCATTCCGAAAGACAATGTCTTTGCGCGCAACGAACGCAAACCTAGCGCCACCGTCGTGGTGGCCCTCGGCTCGAGTGGTGCGCTTGGGCAGGAAGAGATCGATGCGATTGTCGATACCGTCGCCTCCGCCGTTCATGGTCTCGAGCCCAGCCGGGTGACGGTGACCGATCAGAATGGCCGTCTGCTCAACTCCGGCTCCCAGGATGCGGCTTCATCCCGGGCGCGCAAAGAGTTCGAGATGCAGCAGAAAAAAGAGCTGGAATACAAGCAGAAGATTGATGCCATCCTGGCGCCGGTGCTGGGGATTGGTAACTACACCGCCGAAGTGGATGTCAGTCTGGACTTCACCCAGGAAGAAGAGACTCGCAAGCGTTTCAACCCGGACTTGCCAGCGGTGCGTTCGGAAGTCACCCTCGAAGAAAACAGCATGGGTGCCGCGGGCAACACCGGCGTGCCGGGTGCCCTGTCCAATCAGCCCCCAGCTGCCAGCAATATTCCTGAACAGGCGACAGGTGCCGCAGGCGGGCAAAGTGCTGCCAATGGCCGCAGTCGTAAAGAAGCCACCCGGAACTATGAGTTGGATACCACGGTCAGCCATGTTCAACGTGCATCTGGTGGCATTCGCCGTCTGACGGTATCGGTCGGTGTTGATTACAAGAACATTACGGCGGCGGATGGCAAGGTGACCCGCGAGCCACAAACCCAGGCTGAGTTGGACACTATCCGTCGTCTGCTCAAGGGCGGGATCGGCTTTGATGTCAGCCGCGGTGATAATCTGGAAGTGGTCAGTCTCTCCTTCAATCGCCCGGATTTGACCAGCGTCGCGGAAACGCCGTTAGTGGAGCAAAGCTGGTTCTGGCGCGCCATACGCATTGCCGCTTCTGTGTTGGTGATCATCGTGCTGGTGGTGACCATAGTGCGTCCGATGCTGGCTCGCCTACTCTATCCGGATCAAAAGCCGGAAGGCCGCGAAGTGGATATGGACAGCTCGGTGGCTTTGGATGGCGATGACGAGTTGAGTCTGCTGGCCTCGCAAGCGGACATGCAGGAGCCGATATTCGGAGTGCGCAATGGTCAGTTGGTGTTGCCGGATCTGCATCGGGATGAAGACTTGCTGCGGGCGGTACGCGCCCTGGTAGCCAACGAACCGGATCTGGCGGCTCAGGTGGTCAAGGAATGGGTGATTAAGGAAATGGCAAAATGAGCGAAAAAAATCAGATCACCACGGAACAGCAACAACTCCTAGATGCCATGACTGGCATGGAGATGGCCGCAGTCTTGATGCTGAGTCTCAATGAAGAAGATGCTGCACAGATCTTCCGTCATCTGGAGCCGAAACAGGTGCAGCGCCTGGGGATGTCGATGGCTTCGATGAAGGACTTCAGCCACGACAAGGTGACCGCGGTGCATCGCCAGTTCATCGAAGATATCCAGAAATTCTCCAATATCGGCATCGGCAGTGAAGACTTCGTGCGTAAAGCCCTGGTGGCGGCGTTGGGTGAAGACAAGGCCGGCAACCTGGTGGATCAGATCATCATGGGCTCCGGGGCCCGAGGTCTGGACTCTCTGAAGTGGATGGATGCCCGCCAGGTGGCCAGCATCATCCAGAACGAACACCCGCAGATCCAGACTATAGTGCTCTCCTATCTGGATCCGGAGCAATCGGCCGAGATCATGAGTCAGTTCCCGGAGCAGGTGCGGCTCGATCTCATCATGCGGATTGCCAACCTCGAAGAGGTACAACCGGCTGCGTTGCAAGAGCTCAACGACATCATGGAGAAACAGTTCGCCGGTGCAGCCGGTGCCCAGGCGGCCAAGATGGGCGGCTTGAAGGCGGCGGCCAGCATCATGAACTATCTGGACACCAACGTCGAAGGCCAGCTGATGGATGCCATTCGCGACTCCGACGAAGAGATGAGCCAGCAGATCCAGGATCTGATGTTCGTGTTCGAAAACCTCATCGATGTCGACGACCGGGGCATTCAGGCCTTGCTGCGCGAGGTACCTGGCGAGCTGCTGCAAAAGGCGCTCAAGGGTGCCGACGATCAGCTCAAAGAAAAAGTATTCAAGAACATGTCCAAGCGCGCCGCCGAAATGTTGGGCGAGGATCTGTCAGCCATGGGGCCGGTACGGGTCAGCGATGTGGAAGCAGCACAAAAAGAGATCCTCTCGATTGCTCGCCGTCTGGCCGATGCTGGCGAAATCATGCTCGGTGCCGGCGGTGGCGACGACTTCGTCTAATTCAGACGCCGGGGGGCATATCATTCCCCGGTGCTCCGTGGGACTATGATCGGCACAGGATGCATGAACTAGGCATCTAATCGATAACAGGCAGGAGTAGCAGGGTGAATCCGAAGCAGCCAACACCCCAGGAACAGCGTGAACAGCCAGCGGGCGAGGCTTTTACCGCCTGGGACTGGCCCATGATGGAAACTGCCGATCAGGAGCCGGAAAGTAATGCGCTGGGGTACTCTGCGGGCTGGTATCAGAGCGAACAGGCTCCGGTCGAAGCGGAGGCTGAAGTCGAGCCTGAACAGCAGCCGCTGACGCTCGAAGAGATAGAAGCCGTGCGGCAGGCCGCCTATGAGGATGGCTTTGCCGAGGGGCGAGAGGCGGGCTTGGCTCAGGGTCTAGAAGAGGGGCGTCTGCAGGGACTGCAAGAGGGTCATACCGAGGGGCTGGCGCAAGGCCAAGCCGAAGGGCTGGCGCTGGGGCAGGATCTGATTGAACAGCAAGTCACCCATTGGCAGCAGCTCTGCGCCCAGCTGGTGCAGCCGCTGGCCCAGGTCAATACCCAGGTCGAGCAGCAGTTGGTCTGGCTGGCATTACGCTTGGCCAAGAGCCTCATCCGCCATGAAGCCCATACCTCGTCCGATCTCTTGTTAAGCTCGCTCAAAGAGGCGATCGCTCTGCTACCTTGTGCCGAAGAGGGCATCACTCTGACCTTGCATCCCGAGGATGCCGAGCTCATTCGCAGTGCCTATGGCGAAGAAGAGTGCCAGCGTCGGGGTTGGACCTTGCTGGCGGAGCCGGCACTGCAACGCGGCGATCTGCAACTGGCCAGCCGCACGTCGAGCATCGACTGGATGCTGGAGGAGCGTATCGAGAATCTGCTGCGTAACTTCCTGCGGACCAACCTGGATCGGCAGTCATGAGTCTGCTGACGCGTCTTGGTGCCTATCAGGTGAGTGAGACCGCGACCCGTCCCAGCGTTGCCGGAAAATTGACGCGGGTGGTCGGATTGACGTTGGAAGCGATTGGCTGCCGTGCCGCTGTAGGCTCCTTGTGCCGCATCGAAACTCTGGATGGTTATCTGGAAGCGGAAATTGTCGGCTTTTCCGGCGATAAACTGTTCTTGATGCCCAGTGAGCAGCTCAAGGGGGTCATTCCCGGCGCCAAAGTGACGCCCATCAGCGACGAGCACGGTATTCCGGTCGGTATGGCCTTGCTCGGGCGGGTGATCGACGGGGTCGGCGAACCGCTGGATAGCCTGGGACCGATTTTGACCGCTGATTCGGCGCGCCTGGTCAATCGTCGACTCAATCCGCTGGCGCGCAAGCCGATCCATCAGCCGATGGATGTCGGGGTGCGTGCCATCAATGCCATGCTCACCGTCGGTCAGGGCCAGCGGATGGGACTATTTGCCGGCTCCGGGGTCGGTAAGTCGGTATTGCTGGGGATGATGACTCGCGGCACCACCGCCGATGTGGTCGTGGTGGGGTTGATTGGTGAACGGGGTCGGGAAGTCAAAGAGTTCATCGAAGAAATCCTCGGCGTCGAGGGCCGCGCCCGCTCTGTGGTGGTGGCGGCACCTGCCGATGCCTCGCCGCTGATGCGTCTCAAGGGCTGTGAAACGGCCTTGACTATCGCCGAATATTTTCGTGATCAGGGGCTCAATGTGTTGCTGTTGATGGATTCCCTGACCCGCTATGCCCAGGCACAACGGGAAATTGCCCTGGCGATTGGCGAGCCTCCGGCGACCAAGGGTTATCCACCCTCGGTGTTTGCCAAATTACCGGCGCTGGTGGAGCGTGCGGGTAACGGCGCCGAAGGGCAAGGCTCCATTACCGCCTTTTTTACCGTTCTGACCGAAGGCGATGATCTGCAAGATCCTATCGCCGATGCCTCTCGGGCCATTCTGGATGGTCATATCGTGTTGTCGCGGGAACTGGCCGACAGCGGCCACTACCCGGCGATTGACGTGGAAAAGTCCATCAGCCGGGTCATGCCGATGGTCACTTCCGAAGAACATATGTTGATGGCGCGCACCCTCAAGCAGTGCTACTCCCTGTATCAACAGAACCGCGATCTCATCACCATCGGTGCCTATCAGCGCGGCGCCGACCCGCGTCTGGATCAGGCCATTGCTATCCGGCCACTACTGGACCAATTCTTGCAGCAAAAAATGAAAGAGGTGGTGCCTTATGACGACTGCCTGCAGATGCTGCAACAGGTTGCCATGACGCTCGTGCGCGGCAATCACTAATTCGGCAGTCATGGAGTCGACAGTGTCCGCGCTATTTTTTCTTTCGTTTGATGTGTGCTGTGATGCACCGAGGTCACCATGAGCAGAGCCATACAACTATTGGTGGATCGTCTAATCGAAGCCGAAGATCGGGCTTCACGAATTCTGGCGTTGGCCCGGCAGGATCAGATGCGCTACGAGAGTCAGCTCGAGGCACTGAATCAGTATCGGGAAAACTACAGTGGCCAACTGACGGAGCGCGGCAGCAAGGGGCTCAATGGCCTGCAGTTTGGACACTATCAGGCCTTCATCAACAAACTGGACCATGCCGCCACCCAGCAGTTAGAGGGATTACGGCAGGTGCGGCAGGCAACAGAAAATCGTCGTAAGGAGTGGTTGGAACTGCAACAACAACGCAAGGCGCTGGAAATGTTGCTGGAACGCAAGGCCGCCAAGGAAGCCATCAAGCAGGCTCGGCAAGAGCAGAAGTTGCTCGATGAGTTTGCGACCTTTCGTTATTTTCACCGCCAGGCCGAGTCCTAGTCGTTTTTGGCCTGAAAATTGCCAGAGATTGGCATCGAATACTCAATTCACGCTGTGCGGGTGTCGGAGAGTGACACTGGCTGGCATGGGATCCAAGGTGGCAGGCGATGATGCAGGTAAACAGCAAGATTACCCTAGAGGCACCTCAAGAGAGTCTGGGGGGGCTTTCCCGTTCATCCGCAGTCCAGGGCGAGAATAATTTCTCGGCTGTGCTGGAAGCCAAAACGACGGCCCCGCAGCGGCAATCGGACGCTTCGAAGCCTGCTCATCCATCCAAAGCGGCCTTTGCTGGCGTCTCCCGGGCTGAGGTGAAGCCTCAGGAGCCTGGGGTTACGAGTGCCGCGAATAAGCCTCGAGCTGACACCAACTCCAGATCTGCTGCCGTTGTCGATGCCGCAAGTTCTCCGCGTACAGACGCTAAACCGCAGGATAAGGCGGCAGTTTCGGCTGCAACCACCACTGCAACCGCCGTTTCGGTTACTCAGGATATAGCCCCAGAGGCTGGTACGGTTGAGACAGACTCGGATGTATTGTCAGAGCAGGAGCGTGCGCTGATCAGTAATCCGAATATGCAGGATAAGAAAGCAGTAAACATTGCCGACTCCGACGCTTTAGCGTGGGGGGATATGGATGCCGCCGCGGAGGCATCGGCAGAGGTCATGGACCCAGCGCTTTTGAGTTCGGAGGCCCTGAGTTCGGAGTTTTGGGAGTCTGGCGCTGGAGCCGATCACGTCAAGATCGCGGGCGACCCTTTGCTGCCAGAAACTGAAAGTACATCCGATGCTTCACCGGACAGCGAGGCGGCTGCCATCGATTTTTTACAGCATCTGCAAAATAGTCTGGCGACCAATACCCAGGTGGTGATCCCCAAGGCAAATCTGCAGACACCAGATTTGGCCGCGCTGACGAGTACGGATCCCACGGCAAACGGTGATCCTGTGACCTCGAATACGGAGTCGAGCGGCAAATTCTTGCCGCCGAGCGAAGTCGCCGCCTCGTCATCTGATGTCTTATCTTCTGCGGAGTCCAAGCTGACGGAGGAGGGCTTTAGCCAGTGGCTGGATGAGCTGGTATTGCCCGCCGAGCCGATGTCGAGCCCATCGGAGCCGCCTGCGTCGAGTGACGTAGCAGCGCCGACGGCTGGATCGGCGGCCAAGTCGGGCGTTCAGGCATTCGCGGCTGCGGTCGTGCAGGAAGGGCCAGATGAGGCAGTGAGTGATGCCGGCGCTGTTGCTGTGGCCCAGCAGCCTGAGCGCGGTGAACACGCCTCCGAGTTGGCACAATTAGCGGCGCTCTTGGCCGGTGGCGGCAAACGGGAGGGGGCGAGTCCAGCCACTGCAGAGGTATCGGAGGCAGTCACTACTGTTCTGGGTATTAAACCAGAGTCCAGTCAGCGCTCCTCCGAGTTGGCACAATTAGCGGCGCTCCTGGCCGGTGGTGACAAACGGGAGGGGGCGAGTCCAGCCACTGCAGAGGTATCGGAGGCAGTCACTACTGTCCTGGGGATGAAACCAGAGTCCAGTCAGCGCTCCTCCGAGTTGGCACAATTAGTAGAGGCGCTCTTGGCCGGTGGTGACAAACGGGAGGGGGCGAGTCCAGCCACTGCAGAGGTATCGGAGGCAGTCACTACTGTTCTGGGTATTAAACCAGAGTCCAGTCAGCGCTCCTCCGAGTTGGCACAATTAGCGGCGCTCCTGGCCGGTGGCGGCAAACGGGAGGGGGCGAGTCCAGCCACTGCCCTGGTATCGGAGACAGCGGTTTCGGCGCTGGTTCGCGCACCGCTCGAAACGACGGCGGGGCCGACAACCGAGCTAGCCTTCTCATTAAACAGCATCATGTCTTCGCAGACTTCGCAGACTTCACAGACTCCGCAGGCCTCGGGTGAGGAAGTCTCCCGGGATGAGTTCAGTCTGCAGGCCAATATTCAACCTGACAGTGTGCGCTCGGTATCCACCGGGACCATTTCGGAAATGCATGCGCTCCTGGGTGAGACTCAAGGCTCGGTTACGCACGCTGTTACATCCGCTGCTATCACATCTACTGCCGCCGCCCAGGAGGCTCTATCGCGCAGTCGTGAAACCCCGGTTTCTCTTGCGGCTGTCCATCTGGGGCTGCCTCAACAGGCTGCGCCGGAGCTGGCGGCGCGCATGACGCTGATGATGGGGCAGAAGTGGCATGAGGCCGAGATCCAGCTTGAGCCGCAGGGGCTGGGGAAAATGAGCATTCAGTTATCGATCGATCAGGATCAGAAAGCCAATGTCCAGTTCATCGTCCAGCATGGTAGCTCACGAGAGTTGCTGGAGCAGGCGCTGCCAAAACTGCGCGACATGCTGGCGAGCCAAGGCATCCAGCTTGGGCAGACTAACGTGCAGCAGCAGTCTGCGGGTCAACAACAAGATCCGGGACAGTTGGCCCAGCAGGGGCAAGGGCAGGGTAATGGTTCATCCTCGCCTTGGCGTCGGGGCGAAAATAGCCTGGGTGAGAGTGTGGATGTACAGAATCTGGTCATCCGCTCGACGGATGCCTCAGGAATTGATTTCTACGCTTGATGCAAACTGATCCACGCTTATGATGAGCGACAGATCCTGATCAATAGAGCCGGAGCACGATATTCATGGCTGAGGAAGAACAGCTACAACTCAAGCCCCAGGGGGGCAAGAAAAAACTGATCATCATCATAGCCGCAGCACTCATCTTGTTGATCGGCGGTGGTGTCGGTGGCTGGATGATGCTATCCGGCGGCGACGAGAAGAAGGACGATGCCAAGGCGGAGGGTGAGGGCGGTCACGGTCAGAGCGAAGAGGAAAAGGCCGCCGAGCAGGCTGCCAAGATGGCTCTCTATGTGGTGTTGCCTCGCCCCTTTGTCTTCAACGTTGCAGCCAAGCCGCGCTATCGTTTGGTACAGATCAAAGTGGCACTCTTGGTCCGTGGTGCGGCGAATCAAGCCTTAGCCACCTTACATACGCCACTGATCGAGGGCGCCATGTTTAAGGTGTTTGCCGCTGCCAGCAGCGAGCAGCTGGCGACTGTCGAAGGGCGTAACAAATTACGCAGTGATGCCATGGCATCGGTGAGCCAGGCACTGCATGAAGTCACTCAACAAGCCGTGGTCGAGCAGGTTCTGTTTACCGGCTTTGTCATGCAATAGGTGAAACGTGAGCGATCTGTTAACACAGGACGAAATCGATGCCCTGTTACACGGGGTCGATGAAGTAGAAGAGGAGGATGTTGGCCTGGCGACGGCGCCGGGCGTGATGACCTTTGACTTCTCATCCCAGGATCGGATTGTCCGGGGCCGCATGCCAACCCTGGAGTTGGTCAACGAGCGTTTTGCCCGCCATATGCGGATCAGTCTCTTCAACATGATGCGCCGTACCGCCGAAGTCTCGATCAATGGCGTGCAGATGCTGAAGTTCGGCGAGTATGTCCACACGCTGTTTGTACCCACCAGTCTGAACATGGTGCGCTTTCGTCCGCTCAAAGGGACGGCATTGATCACCATGGAGGCTCGGTTAGTCTTCATCCTGGTTGAAAACTTCTTTGGCGGCGATGGTCGCTATCACGCCAAGATCGAAGGGCGGGAGTTTACCCCCACCGAGCGACGCATTATCCAGATGTTGCTCAAGCTGGTGTTTGAGGATTACAAGGAGGCCTGGGCTCCGGTCATGGATGTGGAGTTCGAATATCTGGATTCTGAAGTGAACCCGGCGATGGCCAACATCGTCAGCCCAACGGAAGTGATCGTGGTCAGCTCGTTCCATATCGAGCTGGATGGCGGCGGGGGGGACTTCCATGTCGCCATGCCCTATTCCATGCTGGAGCCGATCCGTGAATTGCTGGATGCCGGGGTACAAAGCGACAAAGGCGATACCGATCTGCGCTGGAGCAAGGCGTTGCGGGACGAAATCATGGATGTCCAGGTCGGGCTTTCCACCCGGTTGTTGCAGACCGAAGTTACCTTACGCCAACTGATGAACTTCAGAGCCGGAGATATTATTCCGGTGACCATGCCCGAGTCGCTGTTGGTCTTTGTTGAAGACCTGCCGACGTTCCGGGCCAAGTTGGGCCGAACTCAAGACAAGGTTGCCATCAAAATTGCCGAGAAGATCAAGCGACCCGATTCGGTCAAAAACGAGATGACGCTGGTCACCCGAGGCGGGATGCGCATCGATGGGGTGGCTGAACTCGAAGAGCTTGAAAAGAGCATTGAGGAAGAATAGGAATGGATGATCAGGATTTAATGGCCGATGCCTGGGCTGCGGCTCTGGGCGAACAGGCGGATGGGGAAGTCAAACCGGCCAAGTTGGAGGAGTTTGATGAGTCGGCGCCCATCTCGATGGAAGAGCGACGCAAGCTGGATGCGATTCTGGATATTCCGGTCACCATCACCATGGAAGTGGGACGCAGCCAGATCAGCATTCGCAATCTGCTGCAATTGAACCAGGGCTCGGTGGTCGAGCTGGATCGGGTTGCAGGCGAGCCGCTGGATGTGCTGGTCAATGGCACTTTGATTGCACATGGCGAAGTGGTGGTGGTGAACGATAAGTTCGGGATCCGCCTGACCGATGTCATCAGCCAGACCGAACGGATCAAGAAGCTGAAATGAGACATTATTGTGGGTTCCTGGCCACGCTGGCTACACCGTTGCTTGCCGCTCCGGTCTCAGGAGCAGGAGCGACGGCGGGCAATGCCAATATTATCCAGTGGTTGGTCAGTTGTTTTCTGGTCATCGGTTTGATTCTGCTGCTGGCTTGGCTGTTGAAAAAAAGTCGGTTGCTGCCGAATCAGGCCCAGAGCCAGTTGCGGGTGCTGAGTGTCCTCTCATTGGGAACCCGAGAAAAGTTGCTGGTAGTCAAGGTGGGTAGCGAGCAGTTGGTGCTGGGCATGACGCCGGCGAATATCTCGTTGCTGTGCAAGTTGGAGACGCCCCTCAACGAGCAGAGTCTGGTGCCGCCTTTTGCCGCTCAGTTGGCCAAACTGATGAAGCCGGAAACGACCTCGGCGGTGGAAGCAACCGCGGATAGCCCAACCGGGGGCCACCATGAAAGGTAACTGGTATTGGTTGTTGCTGTGTCTCGTGGCTCCTTCGCTGTGGGCGCAGACCGGTGGCCTGTCGGCCGTGACCATCACGACCAATCCGGATGGTTCCCAAGAGTACAGCTTGACCCTGCAGATCCTGGCCTTGATGACGGCGCTGACCTTTTTGCCGTCAATCGTCATCATGATGACCTCGTTTACCCGGATCATCGTCGTGCTGTCGATTTTGCGGCAAGCTATCGGCTTGCAGCAGAGTCCATCGAACCAGATCCTGATCGGTTTATCGCTGTTTCTGACTCTGTTTATCATGGCGCCGGTATTCGATCGCATTAATGCTGAGGCGCTGCAGCCTTATCTGAATGAACAGATCTCATCCCGCGAGGCGTTTGATACCGCGCAGGTTCCGCTCCACCAGTTTATGCTGGGACAGACCCGAATTAAGGATCTGAATAGTTTCATGGAATTTGCCAACGTTCACGTCGACAAACCGGAACAGGTGCCGATGCGGGTGCTGATCCCGGCATTTATGATCAGTGAATTGAAGACCGCCTTCCAGATTGGCTTCATGATCTTCCTACCGTTCCTGGTCATCGATCTGGTGGTTGCCAGTATCTTGATGGCCATGGGGATGATGATGTTGTCACCCATGCTGATCTCGTTGCCCTTCAAGTTGATGCTGTTTGTGTTGGTCGATGGCTGGACCCTGATCATGGGGTCGTTGATCAACAGCTTCGGTGTCGGGGGTGGGGGATGAACCCCGAAGCCTTTGTCGATGTCTTTCGCGAATCGTTAGGCATCGTCAGCCTGTTGGTCTGTGCGGCTATACTGCCGAGCCTGTTTATTGGCTTGATCGTCTCGATATTCCAGGCCGCCACCTCAATTAACGAACAGACGCTGAGTTTCTTGCCCCGCCTGCTGGTCACTCTAGCCGCGTTGGCGCTCGGTGCGCACTGGGGTTTGCAGATCTTGCTGGATTTTTTCACCCTGATCATCGAGCAAATCCCCGAGGTGCTGGGGTGAATTATCCGGCGGATATGGTGATGGCGTGGATTGCCTCCTATGCCTGGCCCTATGCCCGTCTTTCCGCCATGCTGATGACCATGTTAGTCCTCGGCTCTCAGACTGTTCCCATCATGATCCGCGCCAAACTGGCCCTGGTGATTACCGTGGCGATGGCTCCGTTGCTGCCGACTATGCCTGCGGTCGAGCTGTTCAGCATCACGGGGATGATGATCACCGCGCAACAGGTGTTGGTCGGGGTTGCCATCGGCCTGGCTTCGCAATTCTTGATCCAGACCTTCATCATGGCCGGGCAGATCATCGCCATGCAAACCAGCCTTGGCTTTGCCTCCATGGTGGATCCCATCAACGGTGGTTCGACACCGGTCGTCGGCCAGTTCTACCTGATGCTCGGAACCCTGATTTTCTTTGCCATCGATGGTCACCTGACCATGTTGCATTTGCTGCAGCTGAGTTTTACTACTTTGCCCGTGGCGGTCAGCGGGATCAGCATTGAAGGGTTTCAAATGCTGGCGGCATTTTTGGGCGTGATGTTCGAGATGTGTCTTTCGGTCTCTCTTGCCGCCATTGTCGCCATGCTGCTGATCAATTTTGCCTTTGGTGTCATGACGCGTGCCGCGCCACAGCTGAACATTTTCAGCATGGGTTTTGCGATCAGTATGATCTGCGGCTTGTTGGTGATCTGGGTGTCATTGGGGGGCTTCATGGAGCACTTTTTGCAGCATTGGCAGCAAGTGGAGTCACTGATTTGTGACGTGATCCAGACCCAGTGTTTGGGGGGATAGGCCATGGCCGAGTCGGATGGTCAGGAAAAAACAGAGGAACCCACAGGGCGAAAACTAGACCAGGCCAAGGAGAAAGGCCAGGTTCCCCGATCCAAAGAACTGGGGACGGCGGTTGTGTTGCTGGCCGGGGTCATCGGTTTATCCATGGTTGCCAAGTCACTCGGGCAAGCGCTACTCGATGTGTTTCACCGCAATTTTTCCTTCACCCGTGAACAGGTCTTCGATCCGTTTACCATGATCCCCGCCTTAGGCGCCGACATTGGCGACTTGATTGTGCCGCTGATCATGCTGTTTGCCATTGTGTTGCTGGCAGCGTTGGTGGGCAACTTGCTGTTGGGGGGGGTGAACGTCAGCAGCGAAGCCATGATGCCGAAGATGAGCAAACTCAGCCCTATGGCGGGTTTCAAACGCATGTTCGGTATGCAAAGTTGGGTCGAGCTCATCAAGTCTATTGCGAAAGTCTTGTTTATTGGTCTGCTCTCTTGGTCATTGATCATGGGGCAACTGCCGCACATTCTGGATTTAAGCCAGCGCCAATTTCCTTATGCCATCTATGACGCCCTGGAGCTTTGCCTATGGGTTGCCGTCGGGATTTGCTGTGCGTTGCTGCCTATTGTGGCGATTGATGTCCCCTTCCAGATGTGGAATCACAATAAACAACTGCGCATGAGTAAGCAGGAAATCAAGGATGAATATAAGGACTCGGAAGGGAAGCCGGAGGTCAAGGGGCGCTTGCGTCGTCTGCAGTATGAGATGGCCAATCGCCGGATGATGGCGGAGGTGCCTCAAGCCGATGTGGTGGTCACCAACCCGACTCACTACGCAGTGGCTCTCAAATATGAACGCGATAAACCGGGCGCGGCGCCCATTGTGTTGGCCAAGGGGGTGGATGAGGTGGCGATGAAGATCCGCGAGATTGCCCGGGAGTGTGGGGTGACTAGCGTGGCCTCACCGGCTTTGGCTCGAGCCATCTACCATACTACCAAGCTCAACAAGCAGATCCCAGATGGCCTATTCGTTGCGGTTGCCCAGGTACTGGCCTACGTCTATCAATTACAGGCCTACAAGCAGGGGCGAGCCGAGCCACCGCGTAAATTGGCCGATGAACTGCCGATCCCTGATGAGTTAAGGTATTGACATTTTTTTGACGTTAACCGGCTAGCATTATTTATCATAATAAAAATCAAATGGTTAATCGATGGCTTGTTTTTTGCTAGTCTAGGTTAACGCCATATTATTCGACAGACTGCCATGGAAATGAGAGCCACCTTCGCCTCGCTGGGTCAATATCGTCATCTGCTGAACCGTGGTATGGGTACTCCGTTGCTGGTATTGGCCAGCCTCGGCATGGTCGTGCTACCCATACCGACCTTCCTGCTGGATGTGTTGTTTACCTTCAACATTGCCCTGTCACTGGTGGTGTTGCTGGTCGCCGTCTATTCCCGTCGGCCGCTCGATTTTGCGGCTTTTCCGACGATCCTACTGGTGGCAACCTTGTTACGTCTGGCGTTGAACGTGGCATCGACTCGGGTGGTGCTGCTGGAGGGACATAATGGTTCTGCGGCTGCCGGTCATGTCATCGAAGCCTTTGGTAATGTAGTTATCGGTGGTAACTACGCGGTCGGTCTTATCGTGTTTATCATCTTGATGATCATCAACTTTGTGGTGGTTACCAAGGGTGCTGGCCGTATTTCCGAAGTGAGTGCGCGCTTTACGCTGGATGCGATGCCCGGCAAGCAGATGGCGATCGATGCTGACTTGAATGCGGGCCTGATCAATCAGGATGAAGCGAAAAAGCGGCGTCAAGAAGTGACCATGGAAGCCGACTTCTACGGCTCCATGGATGGTGCGTCCAAGTTCGTTAAGGGGGATGCCGTGGCCGGTATCCTCATCCTGTTTATCAACATCATCGGTGGCTTCATCATCGGTATGGCCCAGCATGGACTGGGCTTTGGCGACGCCGCTGCTATCTATACCTTGTTGACCATCGGTGATGGTCTGGTTGCGCAGATCCCGTCGTTACTGCTTTCTATCGCGGCGGCGATCATTGTGACCCGGCAGAACACGGACCAGGACATGGGACAGGTGGTGCTCAACCAGATGTTTGAAGAGCCCAAGGCGCTGATCATTGCCTCTGCGGTGCTGATCATCATGGGCCTGGTTCCCGGCATGCCGCATCTGGCCTTTTTATCCTTGGGCTCTATCTCCGCACTTGGTGCCTGGTTGATGGTGCGCAAGAGCAAAAAGCGCAAGACGGATGCCGAAACCAAGGCACTGGCTCCGATGGATGATGTCGCTGTACCTGAGCATAAGGATTTGAGCTGGGATGATGTGAGTCCGGTCGATGTGATTGGCCTGGAGGTCGGTTACCGTCTGATCCCCATGGTGGATCGGAGCCAGGGCGGCGAGTTACTGAATCGGATCAAGGGGGTACGCAAGAAGTTGTCCCAGGAGCTGGGTTTCCTGGTGCCACCCGTTCATATTCGCGACAATCTGGATCTACAGCCCAATCAGTATCGCATCACGTTGATGGGCGTCAACATGGGCGAGGCCGAGGTCTATCATGATAAAGAGATGGCGATAAACCCGGGCCAAGTCTTTGGTGCGGTTCAGGGATTGGAGACCCGGGATCCGGCCTTTGGCCTGGATGCGGTCTGGATCGCCCGCGAGCAATCCGATCAGGCCCAGAGTCTGGGCTATACAGTGGTGGATGCTTCGACGGTTATTGCCACCCATATGAGCCAGTTGCTGACCAGCCAGGCAGCCCAGCTGCTCGGCCATGAAGAGGTGCAGAATCTGCTGGATATGGTGGCTCGTGCGCAACCCAAGCTGGTTGAGGGCTTGATCCCGGGTGTGATGAGTCTGGGAACCTTGGTCAAGGTATTGCAAAACCTATTGACAGAAGGGGTGCCGGTGCGTGATATGCGTACCGTGCTGCAGACGCTCGTGGAGTACGCTCCGCGCAGTCAGGACCCCGATGTATTGACGGCCGCTTGTCGTATCGCCTTGCGACGTCTGATTGTGCAGGAGATCATCGGTGGCGAATCGGTTATTCCGGTGATCACCCTGGCTCCTGAGCTGGAACGTATTTTGCACCAATCCCTGCAGGCTGGTGGTGCGGAAGGTGCGGGCATCGAGCCTGGGCTGGCGGAGCGGATGCAGAAATCCCTGACTGAAGCCGCACAGCGTCAGGAGCTTGAGGGGCAGGCTGCCGTATTGCTGACTTCGGGCGTCTTACGCAACACATTAGCTCGTTTCGTGAAGAACTCCATTCCTGGATTACGAGTCCTCTCATACCAGGAAATTCCTGATGATAAACAGATCCGCATCGTCAGTGCAGTCGGGCAACAATAATAAGGAGCTGGAGGTCTAGGTGAAGATAAAGCGGTTTTTTGCCAAGGATATGCGCACGGCTCTGGCTGAGGTCAAAGAGGTCCTCGGTCCGGATGCGGTGATCATGTCCAATAAAAAGGTATCGGGTGGTATCGAGATCGTTGCCGCTATTGACTACCAGACGCAGGCCGCGACGACGGCTGCCGATCCTGTTCGCGATGTGCGGGATGATAGTGTCAACTTATCGTCGCGTGCGCGCCCTATCGAGCCGTTTGCCTCGCAAATTCCCGTTATTAGCCAAAAAACTGACGAACAAGAGAGTTTCCCGGATAGCCTTTCCGCTTTGTTGGCGCGTCAGCAGCAACTCCAATCCCGTCTGCCTTCTGGGTTCAATCGTGACTCTGGTGCGCCGAAAACCTTGGCCGAACAGGCGGCATTCACGGAGCCGACGGCTACTCCCCGACGCGGCGCATCGCGCGCGGCACCGGCTCAAAGCCGAGATAAAGACCTGGATGCCATGCGTACCGAAATAGCCTCCATCCGCAAACTACTTCAGCACCAACTGTCGGGACTGATGTGGCAGGAGGTTGAGCGTCGTGGACCGGTGCGGGCGCTGCTCATCAAGCAACTGTGCAAAGGCGGTTTTGAAGAGTCATTTGCCGAACAGCTCGCCGCGAGTGTTCCTGAAAGCGCATCCTTGCATGACGCTTGGCATCTGATGCACAAGGTACTGCTGGAGCATGTGAAAACCACAGACGATGATATTTTGCGCCACGGCGGCGCTATTGCTTTGCTCGGACCGACTGGGGTCGGCAAAACCACGACTATCGCCAAACTGGCGGCCCGCTTTGCCATGAAATATGGTCCGGACCAAGTTGCCCTAATCACTACGGATCACTATCGCATTGGTGCTCATGAACAATTACAGACTTATGGGCGCATCATGGGCTGTCTTGTTCGGCCGGTTTCCGATGTAGAGGAGTTATCGGCGGCCCTGTATCAGCTGCGTAATCGACGCTTGGTTCTGATCGACACGGCCGGGATGGGGCAGCGGGATGTTCGTCTAACCGAACAACTGGACACCTTGGTAAAAAATGCCAAGGTGCGGATCCGCAACTATCTGGTGTTGCCCGCAACCTCGCAACGTCGGGTGTTGCAAGAGGCCTATGAACATTTTCGCAGGGTACCGCTCAGTGGCTGTATTCTGACCAAGTTGGATGAAAGCCTGAATCTGGGCGATGTATTGGGTATGTGCATTCAGAACAATCTGCCCATCAGCTATGTTACCGATGGCCAACGGGTCCCCGAAGATATCAAGGTTGCCGATGCCGGCGAGCTGATTGCCGCGACATTGCAGCAGTTGGAGGCCGATGGTGTTCCGAGCCATTTCTGGGGCCAGGAGAGCGATCGCGCCGACCACATGGAGTTTTATGAATAACATGAATAATATCAATCTGGATCAAGCTCAGGGTCTGCGGAAGATGCGCCAGAATAATCGCGTCAAGGTCATCACTGTGACTGGTGGTAAAGGCGGCGTTGGCAAGTCGAGTGTGACTCTGAACGTGGCGGTTGCCATGGCGGCGCAGGGGAAACGTGTCATGTTGCTCGATGCGGACTTGGGGCTGGCCAATATCGACGTCATGCTGGGCTTACGCGTGCAGCGAAACTTATCTCATGTTCTTTCCGGCGAATGTACGCTGGACGACATCATTGTCGAAGGGCCTTATGGCCTGATGATTATTCCGGCGACATCTGGTACCCAGTCGATGGTTGAATTGAAACCAGCAGAACATGCAGGTCTCATTAGAGCCTTTAGTGACATGAAGACGCAAATCGATGTGTTATTGGTCGATACGGCTGCCGGTATCTCTGATATGGTGCTGAGCTTCTCCCGTGCCGCTCAGGATATCATGGTGGTGGTGTGTGATGAACCCACGTCTATCACTGATGCCTATGCGCTCATCAAGTTGTTGTCGCGGGAGTATGGTGTTTTCCGCTTCAAGGTTGTCGCTAACATGGTGCGTAGCTTGCGTGAGGGACAGGAGCTGTTCTCGAAATTAACGCGAGTGACGGATCGTTTTTTAGACGCGTCCCTGGAGCTTGTGGCTTGTATTCCCTACGATAACAATGTGCGGCAAGCCGTGAAGAAGCAGAAAGTTATTGTAGATGCATTCCCCAAATCGCCTGCATCGTTGGCGTTTCGGGCGCTGGCCAATAAGGCCGCAGGCTGGCCGACCCCTCACCAGCCTGGAGGACACCTGGAGTTCTTTATCGAAACCCTGCTGCACAAGCCGTCATTAGCTCAGGATACGATTAGTGAATAAAGCCCATGCTTATGCTCGTCATCAGGATCAAAACGCGTTGATTGAGCGGCATGCGCAGCTGGTCAAGCGGATTGGATTGCACCTGATGGCTCGTTTGCCAAGCAGCGTTCAGTTAGACGACCTTATTCAGGCTGGCATGATTGGCCTGCTGGAGGCTGCGCGTAACTATGATGGTGGCAAGGGTGCGAGTTTTGAAACCTATGCCGGTATTCGTATTCGCGGCTCCATGATTGATGAAATTCGGCGTGGTGATTGGGTGCCTCGCTCGGTCCATCGTAATACCCGGCGGATTTCCGATGCGATCGGCGTCGTTGAACAGCAGTGCGGTCGGGATGCCAAAGATGTCGAAATCGCCCAGACCATGGGCGTATCCCTCGACGAATATCACAGCATGTTGAATGAAGCGGCTTGTGGCCGTGTCGTCGGCATTGAGGATTTGGGGGTATCCGAGGATGCACTAACGGATGCCTCAGATTCAGAAGATGACAATAAAACCTTCACTGGTTTTGCTCGAGAACGCTTTCAGCAAGCATTGGCTGAAGGTATTACTCATCTTCCTGAAAGAGAAGCGCTAGTTTTGTCGCTTTACTACGACGAGGAGATGAATCTCAAGGAGATTGGTCAAATTCTCAACGTGAGTGAATCAAGAATCAGCCAGATCCACAGTCAGGCGATGCATAGATTGCGAGCCAGAATGAAAGATTGGTACTGACCGCACACATGCTTGTCTACACTCATAGGCAAGTGTGATGCATAATAAAAAACAATATCGCTATAAACAGAATGAGTTAGGGCTGTGTTGGGCGGCCACTTAGGAGGATATTTTGGATAAGAACATGAAAATCCTCATTGTTGATGATTTTTCAACAATGCGCCGGATAATCAAAAATTTGCTCCGTGATTTGGGATTTAACAACACCCATGAAGCGGATGATGGTAATACGGCACTGCCCATGTTGAAGAATGGCGACTTCGAGTTTGTGGTAACGGACTGGAATATGCCCGGCATGCAGGGTATCGATCTGTTGAAGGCGATCCGTGCCGACGATAAGTTGAGTCATTTGCCGGTTCTGATGGTAACTGCCGAAGCAAAACGTGAGCAGATTATTGAAGCGGCGCAGGCTGGTGTGAATGGCTACATTGTCAAACCATTTACTGCTGCCACCTTGAAAGAAAAACTGGATAAGATTTTCGAACGTATTGGTTAACGGGGTGTCTGTATGAAGTCGAAGGCGCCTCTGATTAGCCTGGAGCAAGCCAGGATGCTCGTGATGTATCTCGAGCAGGGTGAGCAGGCTGCGGCCGATGAGTTGTTGGCCGACATTTGTGCGCCAAATGCGAGTGATATGTTTGCCAAAATTGGCCAATTGACTCGCCAACTCCATACCTCACTGCATGATTTTCAACTCGATTCCCGCATCCCTGACTTGGCGATGCAAGAAATTCCTGATGCTCGGGAACGTCTCAATTATGTCATTACCATGACGGATAAGGCGGCGAACCGGACTATGGATGCTGTTGACGCCGGTTTGCCATTGGCCAGCCAGCTTAACGAGCGGATCCAGCAGGTGTTGCCAGCATGGAAATTACTCATGACGCGGCAACTTGAGTTGGGGCAGTTTAAGGTGTTGTGTCATCAGCTGGATCTGTTCATTAAGCAGTCCGAAATTGACTCCAATCAGTTACGGGATTTGTTGACCGAGATCTTGATGGCTCAAGACTTCCAAGATCTGACTGGGCAGATGATTCGCCGAGTGATTACTCTGGTTCAGGAAGTTGAGTCAAAATTGGTTGAGATGCTGACGTTGTTTGGTGAACCGCTCGCCCAGCAGTCAGAAAACCCTGGCACCATCAATCGGGGAATCGAAGCGGAAGGACCGATTATCAACAAGGAAACACGCACCGACGTGGTTGCTAGTCAGGATGATGTGGACGACTTGTTGTCGAGTTTAGGATTCTGAGGGAGTAAAGAATGGGCTACGAAGTTGATGAGGACATCCTGCAAGACTTTTTGGTCGAAGCATCGGAAATCCTTGAGCAGCTCTCTGAGCAGCTGGTTGACCTGGAAAAGCGTCCCAATGATCGTGAGCTGCTGAATGCCATTTTCCGTGGCTTCCATACGGTCAAGGGTGGTGCTGGATTTCTGTCCCTCTCCGAATTGGTCGATGCGTGCCACGGTGCTGAAAACGTTTTTGATACCTTACGGAACGGTGGACGACAAGTTGACTCCGAATTGATGGATGTCATCTTGCAAACCCTCGATTCGATCAATGAAATGTTTGCCCGGGTACAAAATCGTGAGGCTCTGGAACCAGCAGCTCCTGAATTACTGGATGCTTTGCATCATCTGAGTAAGCCTGCTTCTGCTACTGAATTGGCAGCCAAGAACTCACCCGCGGTCAAACCTGCGGCAGCGCCTGTGCCACCGCCAGCTCCTGTATCCTCAGGCGGTTCGATTGATGAAATATCCCAAGATGAATTCGATCGTTTGCTCGATGAATTACATGGTACCGGAAAGGTACCGTCCGCTTCGGTCGCATCGACTCCTGCGGCAGCAATAGCCTCCACGGGTGGTGATATCACCGACGACGAATTTGAAGCATTGCTGGATCAATTGCATGGTCAAGGTAAGCATGCTGGAAGCCCTGCCGCTGCAACTCCTGCTGCACCTATGGTGCAGGCGCAGTCCGAAGCGGATGCCTTGATCGATGATGACGAATTTGAACGTCTGCTCGATGAGTTGCATGGCAAAGGCAAGGCTCCGGTTGGTGGTGTAGAGAGCGCAGAGGCCGCCGGCGCCGATGATAGCCCAGTAGTGGCAGTCAAAGCTCAGGCTCCGGCCGCATCGCAGCCGGCACAACAAGTTCAGAATGAAACCACGGTTCGTGTCGATACCCGAACTCTGGATGTCATCATGAACATGGTTGGGGAATTGGTGCTGGTGCGTAATCGTCTGGTGAGCCTGGGGGTCGCCAGTAACGATGAGGAAATGTCAAAGGCCGTGTCCAATCTGGATGTGGTGACTGCTGATTTGCAGGGGGCAGTCATGAAGACCCGAATGCAGCCAATCAAAAAAGTGTTCGGTCGCTTTCCTCGTGTTGTTCGAGATTTGGCGCGTAGCCTGAAAAAAGACATCAATCTGGAGATGGAGGGCGAAGACACGGATTTGGATAAAAATCTGGTCGAGGCCCTGGCGGACCCTATGGTTCACCTGGTGCGTAACTCATGCGACCATGGCATTGAAATGCCAGATGTCCGTGCTGCGGCCGGCAAATCCCGTATCGGGACCATTCGTTTGAGCGCCTCCCAGGAGGGTGACCATATTCTGCTGCTGATTGAAGACGATGGCGCAGGCATGGATCCAGAGAAACTTAAGTCAATCGCGATCAGCCGCGGAGTTCTGGAGCCAGAAGTCGCGAGCCGGATGAGTGACACCGAAGCGTATAATTTGATTTTTGCTCCGGGTTTTTCGACCAAACAGCAGATATCTGACATCTCGGGCCGAGGTGTCGGCATGGATGTGGTGAAAACCAGTATTGCTCAGCTTAATGGCTCGATTCACATCCATTCCGAATTGGGCGTAGGGACTCGTCTCGAGATTAAAGTTCCTTTGACCCTCGCAATTTTGCCGACCTTGATGGTTGAAGTCGGCCAACAAACCTTTGCCCTGCCGTTGACCAGCGTCAATGAAATTTTCAATCTGGATCTGACACGGGCCAAGATGGTTGACGGGCAGATGACCATCATAGTCAGGGATAAAGTTATCCCCTTGTTTTATCTTCAAGACTGGCTGGTTCGAGGGGCTAAAAGGAGTCAGACCCGTCGGGAGCAGGGGCATGTCGTCATCGTACAAATCGGTATTCAACAGGTCGGTTTTGTCGTCGATAATTTGATAGGCCAAGAAGAGGTTGTCATCAAGCCGCTCGATAAGTTATTGCATGGAACGCCTGGTATGGCCGGTGCGACGATCACCAGTGATGGTGGTATTGCTCTGATATTGGATGTGCCTAATTTGTTGAAGGCTTATGCCCGTCGACGCTGAACATAGAGAACGAAGAACACATGGCAGTTAAGGTATTAGTGGTAGATGACTCCAGCTTCTTTCGTCGCAGAGTCAGCGAAATAATTAATCAAGATCCGTCGCTTGAGGTGATTGATACGGCGCAAAATGGCCGAGAAGCCGTTGATAAGGCTTTACGTCTACAGCCCGATGTCATCACCATGGATATCGAAATGCCGGTCATGGACGGCATCTCGGCTGTCCGGGAAATCATGGCTAAGTGTCCGACGCCGATCCTGATGTTTTCTTCACTCACTCATGATGGTGCCAAAGCGACCTTGGATGCGCTCGATGCCGGCGCTCTGGATTTTTTGCCCAAAAAATTTGAAGACATAGCGCGGGATAAAGAAGAAGCCATTAAGCTACTGCAGCAGCGCGTTAAAGCTATTGCTCGTCGCCGTCTGTTTATGTCGACTCCGCGTCCTGCGCCAACATCCCACCTTTCCCCAAGCAGTACAGCTTCATCTGCGCCAGTGGCTGGGCAAGGAGGGGCGCCGTCTCGTGTGTTTTCTTCGGCGACAGAAAGAGCCTCAGCCGCAGTCATATCTGCACCAAGTACGGCACCGGTTCACTTTAAAAAATCCGGTAAGAGCTACCAACTGCTGGCGATCGGAACCTCTACGGGCGGACCTGTTGCTCTACAGGCTGTGCTGACTCAACTACCTGCCAATTTCCCCTATCCAATCCTGCTGATCCAGCATATGCCAGCTACTTTTACCGCCGCATTCGCCGCGCGTCTCAATGGTCTGTGTCAAATCAGCGTCAAGGAAGCCGAAGATGGTGATTTGTTGCGACCCGGTGCGGCTTACTTGGCTCCTGGCGGAAAACAGATGATGCTGGATGGCCGGGGGAGCAGCGCTCGGATCCGGATCATTGAAGGAAATGACAAGGTAAATTATAAGCCTTGCGTCGATATCACCTTCGCATCCTTAGCCAAGAGTCACGCCGATAAGGTGCTGGCGGTTGTTCTGACGGGCATGGGCGCTGATGGTCGAGATGGCGCCCGCTTGCTGAAGGAGCAGGGGTCAACCATCTGGGCTCAGGATGAAGCCAGCTGTGTGGTATATGGCATGCCGCAGGCCGTTGCCAAAGCGGGGATCGCATCGGAATCCTTGCCATTGGATAAAATTGCGCAACGAATTTTGGTTGAAATAGGGCGCTAAACATGAGTCTTCTCGGCATTTTTGTCGCAATCGGTTTTATCATCGGCGCTAACCTCCTTGAAGGCGGGCACCCGAGTGCCATGCTCAACTTGCCTGCATTCTTGATCGTGATCGGCGGTGCTATCGGTGCGGTTATGGTGCAGTTCCCGTTTGGTGTGCTGATTGCCTCGCTGAAGCAATGTAAGTGGCTGCTGGCTGGTCCGAAATTGGATTTGCATGCTCAGTCAGAAATGCTGGAGGGGATGTCGACCACTGCGCGTCAGCAAGGATTGTTAGCGCTGGAGAATCAGGTGGCGCAAATTGGCGATCCCTTTACCCGCAATGGGTTGCAGATGATCGTGGATGGCGTAGATAAGGAACAACTACACCAGTTGCTCGAAAACGAGATCGAGATGGAACAACATGAGTTGGAACAATCCGTAAAGGTGTTTGAAGCCCTTGGCGGATACGCGCCAACCATGGGTATCTTGGGCGCCGTGTTGGGTCTGATTCATGCCATGGGCCTTCTCGACCAACCGGAGAAGCTTGGACCGGCGATTGCAGTTGCATTCGTGGCAACTATCTACGGTGTTGGTTCGGCAAACATACTCTTTTTGCCGGTGGCTAACCGTTTCAAAGCCTTTAATCACGAGATCGCACATTTCAAACTGATGGTACTCGAAGGGTTATTGTCGATTGCAGGTGGTGAAAATACGATGCAACTCAAACGACGTTTGCAGGTTTACATCGGGGAAGAGTAAGCCATGGCAAAGAAGAAAAAAGCCGAACCGCCAGAGAATCATGAGCGTTGGTTACTTTCCTACGCCGACTTCATGACCTTGCTATTTGCATTGTTTGTGGTGTTGTATGGCTATGCCATGTCCAAACAGACTGAAGTGAAGGCCCTGGTGCAGGGCTTGATCCAGAGTTTTACCGAAATGGGGTTTGTCACCGCGCGACCAGGCTCCACCGTCCTGGGTGGCAATATGGGGATCCAGCAAAGCAGTGATGGTTCAGACATCAGTGCGGCATCGCCGAATCAAATCGTGTCTATTGTCCAAGCGCCAACCGAAGGGGGCGGCGGCATGCTCGATACCGGCCAGCCACCGACACAACAACCCCTTCCGACACAAAACAGTGAACAAGAGATCAAGGATCAGCTACCGCTGGACAGCAGCACCAATAACAGTTCTGGCGCTCCGTTTGATGCGTTAAAAAAAGAGTTTAGTAAATCGTTAGAGGACCTGATCTCCGCAGGTCTTATCAATATTAAATCCGATGAAAATTGGCTGACCATAGAGTTGAGCTCTGGGCTTATTTTCCCCAGCGGTAGCGCCACGGTTCTACTCAAAGCGAAGCCGATTCTAAAACAAATAGCTAAAACTATTGCCCCGTTGAATAACTATGTCCGGGTTCGTGGGTATACCGACAACATCAAGATTGGTAACGAGCTCTATGCCTCGAATTGGGAGCTTTCGGCATTTCGGGCCATTTCAGTGCTCAAAAGTCTGGATGCGGATGGCATACCTCCAGCTCAATTGGCCATAGAAGCTTACGGTGAGTTTTCTCCTTTTGCGTCCAATACCACGGAGCGAGGCCGGGAAGTCAATCGCAAGGTTGTGATTGCCGTCTCTCGCTTTGCCTATACACCGAAAGCCTTGCCCGTTATTGTCGATGAGGCAGCGGCCAAACCTGGTGAAAAACCTCGTGAGCAGAATGTTAACCCGGATAATTACAATGTTATCCAGTTGCCTGATGGCCGATTTAAATTAAAGAGACAGGAATAACGCCTTGATAGTATGGACGATTGCCAATCAGAAGGGTGGCGTAGGAAAGACCACGACTGTCGTGACTCTGGCTGGGCTACTGGCAAGTCAGAATCAACGAGTTTTGCTGATCGATACCGATCCGCACGCCTCTTTAACTAGTTATCTGGATTATGACTCCGATATTCTGGATGGAACCTTGTTTGATTTATTTGAGCAAGGCAATCCTGATGCCTCGCAGGTCAAAAGCGTCATACTAAAGACTCGTTTTGATAATATCAGCCTGATGCCTGCCTCCATTGCTTTATCCACTCTGGATCGAACCCTGGGTGATCGGGACGGTATGGGTCTGATTTTGCGCCGAGCCTTACAACATATTAAAGATGATTATGATGTTGTGCTGATCGACTGCCCGCCGGTATTGGGTGTCATGATGGTCAATGCCCTGGCCGCCAGCAGCTGGATTCTGGTTCCTGTACAAACTGATTTTTTGGCTCTCAAAGGGTTGGAGCGTATGATCAAAACCTTTGAAATCATGCAGCACTCCAGTCAATTGCCATTTCATTACACCATCATTCCGACCATGTTTGATAAGCGTACCAAAGCATCCTTGCAGAGTTTGGAAACCGTTCGTGAATTGTATGGTCAGCGGGTGTGGGATTCCGTGATCCCTATTGATACCAAATTCAGGGATGCGAGCCATTTGCATGTCCCCCCTTCAATTTATGCGCCAGAAAGTCGTGGTAGTCAGGCTTACTTGAGTTTGCTTGGCTATCTGCTGCAACAAGAGGGACGGACATCATGACTCAGGGATCCCAGTTCAAAGCGATGGATAGCTACTTCCAGTCGCTGCTCTCCGAAACTGTTGCCGAACCCTTGGCTCCTCAACCTGAATTAGCCCAGCCATTGAGCACACCGGCACCCTTTGCTGAACCTGTGGTCGAACAACAGACTCGTCTGGCCGATCTTCTGGCTCAGGTCGAGCCGTTGACGGAAAGCCAACGCTCGACTCAATCGGTCGAACCAGTGAAAGTTCAACCGCGGAGACCCCAGCCCCCCGCGCCTCCGGTGTGGAAAAACATTGAACCGGGTAAAGAGTTTCAGGCGTTATTTTTTGTGGTCTCTGGTGTGACGTTCGCCGTGCCGCTGACCGAACTGGGCGGGATCCACCAAATTACCAAGATCAATTCTCTGTTTGGTAAACCGGACTGGTTTGCTGGTGTCATGACGCAACGGGAGTCTCAACTCAATGTGGTGGATACCACCCGCTGGATCATGCCTGAACGGACGGCGGACGAACCATATGAATATCTCGTTATGCTGGGTAACAGCCAATGGGGATTGGCGTGCCACCAACTCAATGGTACCGAGCTGCTGCAGGACTCCCGGATCCAATGGCGGAGTAGTGCCGGCAAACGCCCTTGGTTGGCAGGTATGGTAAAAGACAAAATGTGTGCCTTACTTCATGTACAGGAGCTTTTGGCTTTATTAGTGAAGGGAGTGAATATTGATGGTTGCTAACATCGCTCTCGTTCGAGTTTGTTGCTAATTTTGTTTTATGACGCCCGATATAAGGAATCAAAAAATGAGTCAGAAGCGTAACGTGGCGCAGAATGTTGCGGAAGAAGTGCTCCAGTGGGTTACATTCCAACTGGATCGTGAAACCTATGGCATTAATGTCATGCAGGTTCAGGAAGTTCTTCGTTATACCGAAATTGCTGCCGTGCCTGGAGCCCCAGATTATGTGCTGGGGATTATTAACCTCCGCGGTAATGTGGTGACCGTGATTGATACCCGCTCCCGGTTTGGGCTGCAACCCGCTGAGGTGAGTGACAACTCACGGATTGTCATTATCGAAGCAGAAAAACAAGTTATCGGCATCATGGTGGATAGTGTCGCCGAAGTTGTGTATCTGCGCGCTTCAGAGATTGACGTAGCGCCGAGTGTTGGTACAGAAGAGAGTGCCAAGTTTATTCAAGGGGTGAGTAATCGAGACGGCGAGTTGCTGATCCTGGTCGATCTAAACAAGCTGTTGTCGGATGATGAGTGGGATGAGTTGAATCTGCTTTGATGATGGATTTAAATTTCATCACCCTGATCCTGTCCGGATTGGCGTTGGGCGTGGCGATAGTGGCACTGATTCTGGCATGGATTGGTGTCGGTCGTAGCAAGCGCAAATTACAGGCGATGGAGTTGTTGTTGAAGGAGCTGCTCAAGGCTCGGGATAGTGCCCGCAAGCAGCTCAACGAACTTCACAGCAGTGCCTTGGGTACCGGTCAAAAATTGGGTGAGCTAGAGAAAGGCATTATCGCTGTTGCTGAACGCCAGCAAGAGTTGGTGTTGCATGATCCTGACAGTCGCCTGTACAGCCGAGCCGCGCGGATGGTTGAATTGGGTGCGGGTTTGGATGAAGTCATGGCCGAATGCGAAATTCCCAAAGCTGAGGCCGAATTGCTGATCTCATTACGCGGCGCCAAGAGCCGGTAGTGTGGTATCCATTTCTGCTCTGCATATGCTGATATTTTGAATACATTTGGCAGTCTAAAGAGACTTCCAACTAACAAAAGCCAGTCGGTTTAATCTGATTGGCTTTTGTTTTTCTGGATAGTACTGGGCTTTTCTCGCATACCGAGCTGATGGGTTATGCTTTTACATCCAGCGCTTTTGAGCCATCGGCGCGGCGCCAATGTTCAGGATATTTGCCTTGCAGCAAGTAGGAGTAGGCCAGAATTTCAGCAATGACGACATAGAGGGCGGGCGGAATGGACTCGCCTTCACGCAAGGTTTCAAGTCGGGCCAATAGTGCGGGATCCTGGTGAACGTACAGCCCTGCGGCTTCTGCCATCGCCAAGATCTGTTCGGCCATATTTCCCTCGCCTTGAGCGGCGATATGGGGCGCTTGGGTGCCATCATATCTCAGAGCTACAGCCTTGAGTGGATCATCGGGTTGTCGGGTCATATTCAAATCCGGATTGAAAAGCCTGCGGTGGCACTAGCGGATGATGTCTCATCCTCCGTTTGGGGGGGAATAATCTTGCCTTGACGACAGACAAAGCCCCCAGGTGTCAGGCCCAGTTCACGAAAACGGCCCTCCAGCAGGGGGAGGGTCTCCTTGATTTTATCGACCGCACTCAAACGTTCGGCCATGACTTGCAGTTGGATATCCGGGATGTCCAGGCAAGCACGGATCTGCAGCGGGCCCAGTTGTGGCAATTCGATGAAAAAGCTGAGTGTCCATTGATAAGGGCTTTGTTTACCGGCACTCCTTTGCATGGATAAGCCACCTTCGCGGTCACCGGGTTGCTGGGGCGGAAGGGGAACATAATTGGGGATCTGTTGCTGTGCATCCTGTTGTAGCTGTTGGAAGCGCTCGGTTTGACCAAATAAGGATGCGGCCAACTTGTGTGTCAGTTGTTGGTGTTCTTCGTGGTTGAGTAACGGATGAGGCTGCTGCTGGGCTGAAGACGTTGGGTCTGTCGTGACGGCCATCTGCTGCAAACGAATCGATAATAACGTCAAAGCCCATTGCTGGAGGGCTCGGCCCGCCGTGGAGTCGGAAGACAAGGGCTGACGCAAGAAATCAAACCACTGCTCGACGGCATCCGGTTGTGTCAGTGGCTGGGCCAATGCATCCACGAGATTTTTTAAGGCGGGCTTTAAGGGATCCGGGAGCTGCCTCCCAGCCAGGTGTAGATGGATTTCATGGACGAAGGATCCCAGTGACATCCGATTGGGAATGAGCGGGGGGGGGGCCGGATCCAGGGTTGAAACAGACGCTTGTTCTGCCGAGGTGGGGGACGCATGTAGTAGTGCCGCCATGCGTTGTAGAATGGGCTGTCGTTCGACCTTGGTTGTTGTGGCCTTTGGTGCTATGGGTTGCTCTTTCGTGGCATCAGCGATCGCCTGCACCACTGGAGCTCCATTTTTATCCACGGTGAGTGTGGCTTCGGTTTTGGATGGTAGCCCAGTCGCTAGCTTACTAGTGGGCTCGTTCGCTGCCGTCACTGCGGCATTTACCTTTTGTGTCGCGTCAACTGAGGTGGCGGCAGGTGCTGTGGTTTGCACTCGGTTTTTTATGCCCGGATCCGGTGCGGTAGGAAGCGTTGCCGTGGGTTTGGATTCGCCGTTCGGTAGCTGAGTGCTACGGGTCGCCCCCTTGGTTTGCAATGCCTCACGATTCGACGGGGCTATTTCCGCTTCGCCCGCTGGCTCTTCCGTGGCGGACTCGGGTTCAGGTAACTGCTGCACTAATTTCTCGGTGCTAATTGCTTTCGCGGCCGTTATTTCTGCTCGTGCCGGAGTGGCTTGCGGCTTTGAGTCCGGGTTGGT
>NZ_BAAGVN010000068.1:0-881 GCF_054780855.1 Pseudaeromonas pectinilytica | reverse complement strand
AAGGGCTGGGTTGTACCCAGCGAGTCTGCCCTGCGGCGGCGGCTAAATTTTGAGGTCAGTCAGGAGCAGCAGGTGCTGTTTCGGGAAGGTGAACACGCTCTGCACCAGATGTATCCGCCACAGGTTCGTTCCGTGCTCGATCTGACGGCAATGGAATGGATCACCGGTGACGGCTATCAACACAACGTGTTTGTGAAGTGGTTCAACGGCGAAATCCTGCGCCCTAAAACGTGGTTCTGGATGGATATCTATAGCCGGAAAATTGTGGGCTGGCGCACCGATGTTAGCGAAAACACGGACTCTATCCGCCTGTCGCTGATGGATGTATGCCGGACGTATGGCATCCCCCGCGAGCTGACCATTGATAACACCCGTGCCGCAGCTAACAAGTGGATGACTGGTGGAGTGCCGAATCGGTACCGCTTCAAAGTCAAAGAAGATGACCCCAAAGGGATCATCCCCATGCTGGGTATCGACTTGCACTGGACCAGCGTGATCCTCGGTAAAGGTCACGGCCAGGCGAAACCGGTTGAGCGGGCCTTCGGTGTTGGTGGGCTTGAAGAGTTTGTCGATAAGCATCCCGCCCTGGCGGGTGCCTATACCGGCCCCAACCCCATGGAAAAACCCGACAACTATGGTGATCGGGCGGTGGATGCCAAGACCTTTCTCGCCGCCGTAGCTGAGGGCGTGGAAATGTATAACAGCCGCCAGAACCGGGACACCGAAGTGTGCCGTGGTGTGATGAGTTTCGATGACGCCTTTGCGGTGAGCTACCAGCAAGCCACGGTGCGCAAGGCTACCAAGGAGCAACTGCAGTTATTGATGCTGCAGGCTGAGGCGGTGCGTGTCAGCCAGCATGGCACCATCACCCTGGAGGCCGG
>NZ_BAAGVN010000067.1:0-5743 GCF_054780855.1 Pseudaeromonas pectinilytica | reverse complement strand
TTGTTTCTGGCCATGATTTAACCCTCCAGAACAGAACCCTTTAAGTGTAGTCCTGAAGGGCTGAATCATGGTGGTAATCAGGTAATCAGATGTGAGAAACACCCGGGATATTGGGTCGCGGCCAACAAACTGATCATGGCTCCTACGGAGTGACCGACGATCACGGCATTTTCAATTTGCAGATAACCGCAGATATCCAATAAATCATCTGCATAGCGATCAATGCTGTGATAGTGGAGGGCAAAGTCTTCATCCGGGGTCGTGGCCCCGGCACCCATGTTGTCAAATAATATGATCCTGTGTGTTGCCTCAAACTCAGCGGCTATCGGTTGCCATACCGTTTGATCGGTACCCAAACCATGTACAAAAATCATGGTGTTGTCCGCAGACAGATTTCCCACGATATGGACATTATTTTTTTGTAGCGGAGAGGGAGTTGGCATTGCGATGGGCCTCCAGGATAATAAGTAACCAAAGAATACTAGTTGATGTGACGGATAGAGTTGTCGGATGGATCGCAAAAAACCAAGTGCAGTGGGCAGTACAGGCTGGCCGTGATGGAGCAAAACGGCGCTGTGCTTCGGGGAATGTGCAGCCGCGCCTGCTTCTCGGCATCCTGGTGGCGGCATCTCAACCGCCCACTATTAATATCCAGGTCATTGCAGCCATTTTTATGATCCGGATCTGAAATTAGCAGAGATCCATATTGAAACCGTTAAGGGTTTAATATCCGTTAAAAATGATCTGCGTTTGAAATAAATCTCACATCAACCTGCGATAATAAAAATGCCGGCTGATGGCCGGCATTTTTATTTATATTGAAATAACCAAGACGTGGCGTTGATATTGAACTTATAACCGCAGACTTATTTCGGCTATAAAGTAAGCCTTCCCTGTATAATCCGCAGCAACACCAGAAACATCGGGAGAGATGAGGCCATTCAACGGCGGGCTATGACCCGATCAGCTCAGCCGATTGTTCTGGTCATAGCCCGCCGGGTGATGCGGTTTAGTCGCTGGCGACCGCGTTCAGAGGGAGCGGTTGTGAGCCTCGTCTGGCCAGCCAGAACAGGGCCAGTCCCGGCACATACAGCCACAGGGACAACAGCAGATTATCCAGCCCCGAGGCATAGAGCAGCCAGGCCCCGTACAGGGTGGCACCGCCGGCAATCAGGTACTGGCCGACACCGAATGTTCCCTGTGCCCGACCTCGTTGTTGCCAGCTCCAGCGCAGCAAGAATGCACCTACCAGCAGATAGGGCACCAGGATCATCTGCGACGAAATCGCCAGCAGCGTGTTGTAGGTTTCACCACTCCACAGCACCGCCAACAGGGAGCCTTGCACCGTCAGGCTGGTCAGCCACAGCGAATTGATCGCCACGCCCTGGCGATTCTGGCGCCGGAAAATAGCCGGGAAGGCGCCGTACATGGCGGCACTCCAGGGCACTTCGACGGCAAACAGAGTCCAGCTCAGGTAGGAGGCGGCCACTGAAATCACCAGACCTATGGCAATGATGTATTTGCCCGGCTCACCCAGCAACTGCTCCATCAGCAGCGCCATGGAGGGATTGTGCAACCCGGCCAGCGACTCTCGCGCTTGCAGGCCAAAGGAGAGCACAGTGACCAGCACATAGATCACCAGCGCCAGCAACACCCCGAATACCGTGGCACGGCCTATATCCTGGCGTTTTTGCGCCCGGGCCGAGAGCACGACCGCGCCCTCAATCCCGGTAAAGACCCAGAGGGTGATGATCATGGTCTGCTTCACCTGCTCCCAGACCGGCACTTCCAGACTGATGCCCTGAAAATCGAACTCCGCCAGATCCAGACGGAAGGCCAGCAGCCCCAGCACGATGAACAGCAGCAACGGCAGCAGCTTGGCGATGGTGGCCAGCAGATTGACCAGGGCCGCCTCGCGGATGCCGCGCGCCACCAGCCAGTGCACAGCCCAGACGAACAATGAACCACAAGCTACCGCCTGCCAGGTGTTGCCATCGCCAAAGATCCGGCCCTGCTCGCCATCGGTGAACAGGCCCAGAGTGGCAAATACGATCACCAGATAGGAGACGATACCGATGGTGGCGCACAGCCAGTAACCCCAGGCCGAGCAAAAACCGATCAGCTCGCCGAACCCGGCGCGGGCATAGGTGTAGATGCCACCTTCCAGATCCGGTCGTTGCCGAGATAAGCGCAGGAAGCATAAGGCCAGCAGCAGTATGCCGACCCCGGTGATGCCCCAGCCGATGAGTACGGCCAGTGGCGCGGCCACTTGGGCCATGTTTTGCGGCAGGCTGAAGACCCCGGCTCCGACCATGGAGCTGAACACCAGGGCGGTTAGTGACCAGAGCCCTATCTTGTTGTTAGCGCTCATCTGTGGCTACCTCTGGCTGTTCGGTGCCAAAGGCCTGGGCGAGCACTGCGATATGTTCAGGCCCTATGCCGCAGCAACCGCCGATCAGGGTGGCACCGGCCTGGCTCCAGCGCTCGGCCCATTGCAGGTAGGCGGGAGGATCCAGATCGCTTCGCAACTCATCCAGCCCGTCATTGGCGGTGGCTTCTTCCGGCTGCGGGGGGAAGGCGTTGGCATAGGCGCCCAGCGCCAGCTCGGCATGCAGCTCGTCACGCACGGCGGCTGCCACCTGCAAGGCGGATTCGATCACCTCGGGCTGGCTGCAATTGAACAATACCGCTTCGGCGCCCAGCTCCACGGCTGCACGGACGGCATCGGCCACCGGCTCTCCCGAGCGCAGGCGGGGGATGGCATCGACCAC
This sequence comes from Pseudaeromonas pectinilytica, assembly GCF_054780855.1. NCBI lineage: Bacteria > Pseudomonadati > Pseudomonadota > Gammaproteobacteria > Aeromonadales > Aeromonadaceae > Pseudaeromonas > Pseudaeromonas pectinilytica. The sequence continues at coordinate 2,972 of NZ_BAAGVN010000067.1, read as the reverse complement.
CGAATCTTGCAGGGTAAAAGAGACCCAGTAGGGTTTGCCATCGGCGGGGAGCAAGGCTGTAAGGAACCCAATAATCTGATCAATGGGCTGAATATGTGGGAATTGGCGGAAAGAGCGGGAAGTTGATGGGATCGAAACGGGTGAAAACGGCGTGGGGACTGGGCTGGCGGGTGATTGGGTTGAAATGAAGGGGTGCAGCGAGCGCCCCTTTTTATTGGATCGAGATTTTGATCAATGGATCCGTTTTTGGCTGTTTTCGTCAGTTGTTTTGATTAATTGGATCCGGCTGTAGCTGCCGTTAGAAAACCATTTAAATTTCGTTTAATCCAGGTCGTGAGAGATATGCACCACCTTGCCCACCACCTGGAAGTTGTGCTGCTCATCCTTACTCACTTCAATGGGTGGGTAGCGCGGGTTGTCACTCAGCAGAACCCAGGCATTGGGCAGCGATTGAATGCGCTTTACCCATAGCTGATCGTGGTTGCGCAGCACATACACCCCGCCGTCTACCGGCTTGGTCTGGCCGGTATGCACTACCAGGGTATCGTTGTTGTAGATGATGGGTTCCATGCTATCGCCCTTACACCAGACGATAACCAGATCCTTTTCACTAAAGCCTCGCCATTTCAACCATTTACGCCGAAATGCCAGATACCGGCACGGCTCTTCGCCATCCGGAGTGATGGCGCCGTGGCCTGCAGATACCTGTACCCGATAGCCAGGGATAAGAGCAAATTCATCTAAAAAGTTGCGTTCGCTATACAGGTCATTATTTGTTGCAGTGATAGTTGTGCAAGGGGCTTGGTGTTCGCCTGGGGCCAAAACAACTGCAACGTCCTTAGGCAGAATAGATATGTGATATTCAAACGCCTTCGTCCCTTTTCTCTTCCGTTTTACTCCACTTAACCCTATAGCCCACTGCTCAAGCAGGTCTCTAACACGCCTGTCTGTTGTAGGCATCCCATCTAGGCCTGCAATTTCTTGTGCGGTAACCCACAGTTTCCGATTCTCACCAGAAGAATCGGAACTTATTTCCGATTCTATCTTGGTGACTTCCCAATCATTTAACTCTTTGATATCCATTGGATTTATCTGCTCCATTCTTTCCGTGTTACGGATTTGAATCGGAAATAAGGGAAAAGAAAGTTTCCGATTAGACTTCCCTTTCTTCCGTTATTTCTCTATTGTTGAGTTAGTAACGGACGCAACGGAAAGGGGTTAGATGTATGAGTTACAAGAATGTTGGCGAAGTGTCGCAGAATCGGGGAGAAAAAGGGAGTGGTGATTGGCACAGAGCCGACATCATCGCAGCCCTTAAAAAGAAAGGTAACTCTGTTAGCGCATTGAGTCGTGAGAATGGTTTGGCTTCTTCAACGCTGGCAAATGCTCTTCGTTTTCCTTGGCCGAAAGGTGAGCGAATCATTGCTGACGCAATTGGTGTCGATGCGTCTGATATCTGGCCGAGTCGCTACCAAAAGATGTCACAAGCAAGCTGAGGGGTCACGCAATGGAGTGGTTCACATCTTCAGAGTTGGTTGGCATGCCTGGTCTTCCTGCAACGGATAGGCAGATCAGAAACATCATCAAGACGTTGAGCGGTGATGCCCCTGAAAAAGTAAGACAACGGAAAGGAAGCAAGGCAAACGAGATCCACATCAGCCTTCTCTCTCCATCCGTCCAGGCCGCCCTGCTGCGCAAGCACGGCAAGGTGCAGGTTGGCGATAGGCTGATGGATCTGCCCAAGCCCAAAGCCCCGCGTTATTGCAAAGAGGTGCTCTGGGCGCGCTGGGGCCAAGCCGGTGCTACGGCTCAAGCCAAGGCGCAGCAGAAGCTGGATGCCGTGTTGGCCGTGCAGGGGCTCATCAAAAATGGCGTCAGCAAGATGGAGGCCTTTGCCAGCATCGCTCGCGAGTTCGCCATTCCTCAGCCTACCCTGCTGCGCTGGCACTACGCGGTGCAGAAGTTCGAGCAGGCCGACTGGTTGCCTTTGCTGCTGCCCAAGCACAAAGAGGGGGCCGTTGCTGGCCGCAGCAAGAAGATGGCCGAGATCACTGCCGACGCCTGGGAGACATTCAAGGGCGACTATCTGCGGTTAGAAAAGCCTACTTTTTCTGTCTGCTACTACCGCCTACAGCGGATTGCTGAGCAAAAGGGCTGGGTTGTACCCAGCGAGTCTGCCCTGCGGCGGCGGCTCAATTTTGAGGTCAGTCAGGAGCAGCAGGTGCTGTTTCGTGAGGGCGAACATGCCTTGCACCAGATGTATCCACCACAGGTTCGTTCCGTGCTCGATCTGGAAGCCATGCAGTGGATCACTGGTGACGGCTATCAGCACAACGTGTTTGTGCAGTGGTTCAACGGCGAGATCCTGCGCCCTAAAACGTGGTTCTGGATGGATATCTACAGCCGCAAGATCGTGGGCTGGCGCACCGATGTTAGCGAAAACACGGACTCTATCCGTCTGTCGCTGATGGACGTATGCCGGACGTATGGCATCCCCCGTGAGTTGACCATTGATAACACCCGTGCCGCAGCTAACAAGTGGATGACTGGTGGAGTGCCGAATCGGTACCGCTTCAAAGTCAAAGAAGATGACCCCAAAGGGATCATCCCCATGTNCCGGTTGAGCGGGCCTTCGGTGTTGGTGGGCTTGAAGAGTTTGTCGATAAGCATCCCGCCCTGGCGGGTGCCTATACCGGCCCCAACCCCATGGAAAAACCCGACAACTATGGTGATCGGGCGGTGGATGCCAAGGCCTTTCTCGCCGCCGTAGCTGAGGGCGTGGAAATGTATAACAGCCGCCAGAACCGAGATACCGAAGTTTGCTGCGGTGTCATGAGTTTCGATGACGCCTTTGCGGTGAGCTACCAGCAAGCCACGGTGCGCAAGGCCACCAAGGAGCAACTGCAGTTATTGATGCTGCAGGCTGAGGCGGTGCGTGTCAGCCAGCATGGCACCATCACCCTGGAGGCCGG
>NZ_BAAGVN010000066.1:0-1994 GCF_054780855.1 Pseudaeromonas pectinilytica | reverse complement strand
CGCCTCCTGCATGGAGGCGTGATTAGATCACAGACGATCAGCCTGTTCAAATTTCATTAACAAAGTGCGATCCCGCCCTGAGGTAATGTTCGGGTTGTTTGCAATCAATGGCAATATAGCTACACCGTTGAAGATAAAGGTGGGAACTGGATTGTTACAGTAAATTAAATATATAGATTGGCGATTGGTAACATTGTTTGATATTTCAATATAGATCGACCTATATGTTTTGGTGTATGTTTTACACTTATCACGGCGTCCGGTGACTCCGTGATAAGTTATTTATTTAATGTATGACTCATTGATTCTTTGATGTAAAGTTATATTCAATAGTATTTATTGTGAAGTTATATTCAAAGCCTTTGCCACTTTGCCACTTAATTTTTTTGAAGGTAATAACATGTGAACCATACGTCCATGAGCCAACCTTACCGCTGGATATTTTTTTTATAATATTTTCTGGTGGTGATTTTTCAAATGCAGAAAGGAATAGTTGGTTAACAGCGTTAGATAACTCTTCTCTGGCTAGCTTTGCATTTTTAGGCTGGTTTATGTTCACAATGATTTTTATCGTGTCAGCAACGTCAGCCTTACTGCCAGATACATAATAAGCAATATTGTTGGCTAACGCAAAGTTAATATCATTTCCTATATTTTTATAGGGTGTTCCGCACATGTAGTCAGCAGTTTCTGGAGATGATGTTTTATATTTATTGGGGGTATATCCCCCTAAAGGAGAAAGATAATTGCAGGCTGCTGGGATCGGGAATCCCTTTCCGTTTTTAATATCCTCTTTTGTTAGCGTAGATACGTCTTGTGTGGCTTCGATAGAGTTGTTATTGTTTAATGAAGCTGTATGTTCGCTGGAGGCGGACGAGTCGAATTTTATGTATATGATGAAGGATGCAGTTAAAGCTGCAAATATAATAGCATTCCTCTTTTGTTTGGCCTCTCTTTGTTCTATCAAGTATTTTCTTTGTATTTCCTCTTTTTCTTTTTGTAGTGCCTCTGATTTTGGAGTTCGTTGAATTCCACAGTGAGGGCAAACACGGGCTTCGTCAGAGATGTTTTCCCCACACTCTTTGCATCCAATTATCATTGTAACTCCATGATTAATTCTTATCTTATTTCAAATTCTCCACAAAGGAGTGTCCATTTTCATATCGATTAACACAATAGCTACTATGTACTGCATAACTTAATAATAATCAGAACAGGTCTAACCCTTGTTTTTTTACCATATGAAAGTGTGTGGAGTCAAAGGAGTTGTATCTGAATGCTTTTGGGCATTTAATTTTTAGCCAGATGATTATTATTACTGTTTAACGCGGGGGGATCATTCTGGGCTGTAACTGGTTTAACAGGTGGGTTAGACTGATGGCAAGGCTTCAATGCTGATACGGTAAGTGGTTGAAACGAAAGAAGGCAGCCTAAGCTGCCCTCTCTAGTAGAGGCGACCGAAGTCGCCCTTTTTCTGCATGCGCAGTTAATCGATATTATTCGATAACCTTGGCAACAACGCCGGCGCCTACTGTACGGCCACCTTCACGGATAGCGAAACGCAGACCTTCGTCCATCGCGATCGGGCAGATCAGCGTGACAACCATCTTGATGTTGTCGCCTGGCATGACCATTTCTACGCCTTCCGGCAGTTCGATGGTGCCAGTCACGTCGGTGGTACGGAAGTAGAACTGCGGACGGTAGCCCTTGAAGAACGGAGTATGACGACCGCCTTCTTCCTTGGACAACACGTACACTTCAGATTCAAACTTGGTGTGCGGAGTGATGGTGTTCGGCTTGGCCAGTACTTGACCACGCTCTACGTCTTCACGCTTGATACCACGCAGCAGAACACCAACGTTCTCACCAGCACGGCCTTCGTCCAGCAGCTTGCGGAACATTTCCACGCCAGTACAGGTGGTCTTGGTGGTTTCCTTGATGCCGATGATGGCAACTTCTTCACCTACCTTCACCACGCCGCGCTCTACACGACC
>NZ_BAAGVN010000065.1:0-18031 GCF_054780855.1 Pseudaeromonas pectinilytica | reverse complement strand
GCAGCAACAACCAGGATAGCGCCGTCCATTTGAGCAGCACCGGTGATCATGTTCTTCACGTAGTCGGCGTGGCCTGGGCAGTCAACGTGTGCGTAGTGACGTGCCGGGGTGTCGTACTCAACGTGAGAGGTGTTGATGGTGATACCACGAGCCTTTTCTTCCGGTGCCTTGTCGATTTGGTCGAAAGCGAAGGCCTTACCGCCGTAGGTCTTAGCCAGCACTGCGGTGATGGCGGCAGTCAGGGTGGTCTTACCGTGGTCAACGTGGCCGATAGTACCTACGTTAACGTGGGGTTTTGTACGTTCAAATTTTTCTTTAGACACGACGTTGTCCTTCCTATGTTAGAGCCGCTCACCTCGACGGTGAGCGGTGATTACTTACGTAAATTACTTAGAGTGACGCGCTTCGATCACCGCTTGAGCGATGTTGTTTGGTGTTTCGGCATACTTGCCGAACTCCATAGCGTAGGAAGCACGACCTTGGGTGGCGGAACGCAGATCGGTCGCATAACCGAACATTTCAGCCAGCGGCACCAGAGCGCGAACGATCTTGCCGGACGGGCCGTCTTCCATGCCTTCGATGATACCGCGACGACGGTTCAAGTCACCGATTACATCACCCATGTAGTCTTCAGGAGTCTCAACTTCAACCTTCATAACCGGCTCAAGCAGAACAGGTTGAGCTTGCATGAAGCCAGACTTGAACGCCATAGAAGCAGCGATCTTAAACGCCAGTTCAGAGGAGTCAACATCATGGTATGAACCGAAGTGCAAACGAACACCGACGTCCACAACTGGGTAACCAGCCAGAGGACCAGATTTCAACTGCTCACGGATACCCTTGTCAACGCCAGGGATGAATTCACCAGGAATCACGCCACCCTTGATGTCGTTAACAAACTCGTAGCCCTTGCCTTCTGCCAGCGGGTACATATCGATCACCACATGACCGAACTGACCACGACCACCAGATTGCTTGGCATGCTTACCAGTGATATCGGCGGCCTTGGCACGCACGGTTTCACGATAGGCAACCTGCGGCTTACCAACGTTGGCTTCAACCTTGAACTCGCGACGCATACGGTCAACGATGATTTCCAAGTGCAGTTCACCCATACCCGCGATGATGGTCTGACTGGATTCTTCGTCGGTCCATACACGGAATGACGGATCTTCCTGAGCCAGACGACCCAGAGCCAGACCCATCTTTTCCTGGTCAGCCTTAGTCTTCGGCTCAACGGCTACAGAGATAACCGGTTCCGGGAATTCCATACGCTCGAGGATGATCGGGGCGTTTTCAGCACACAGGGTATCACCCGTGGTGACGTCCTTCAGACCGATAGCGGCCGCGATGTCACCTGCGCGAACTTCCTTGATCTCTTCACGCTTGTTGGCGTGCATCTGTACGATACGACCAATACGATCACGCTTGCCCTTCACGGAGTTCAGAACGCTGTCACCAGAGTTCACAACACCGGAGTAGCAACGGAAGAAGGTCAGGTTACCAACAAACGGGTCGGTCGCGATCTTGAATGCCAAAGCAGAGAACGGCTCGCTGTCATCAGCATGACGCTCAGCCGGGGTACCGTCTTCCAGTTGACCCGCGATAGCCGCGATGTCGGTCGGAGCCGGCAGGTATTCAACTACGGCGTCCAGCATCGCCTGAACACCCTTGTTCTTGAATGCAGAACCACAGGTAACCAGGATAATTTCGTTGTTCAGCGCACGCTGACGCAGGGCAGCTTTCAGTTCAAGTTCAGAGAACTCTTCGCCACCGAGGTATTTTTCCATTAGCTCTTCTGAAGCTTCAGCTGCAGCTTCGATCAGCTTCTGATGCCACTCATCGGCAGCATCTTGCAACTCAGCCGGGATCTCTTCGTAATCGAAGGTCACACCTTGGTCGGCTTCGCTCCAGTTGATGGCTTTCATCTTGATCAGGTCGATGACGCCCTTGAAGTTTTCTTCAGCGCCGATCGGCAGTTGCAGCGGAACAGGGTTGCCCTTCAGACGGGACTTGATCTGTTCAACAGCACGCAAGAAATTAGCACCGGTACGGTCCATCTTGTTGATGAAGGCAATACGCGGAACTTTGTACTTATTCGCCTGACGCCATACAGTTTCAGACTGTGGTTGTACACCACCGACAGCACAGTACACCATGACGGCACCGTCGAGCACACGCATAGAGCGTTCTACTTCGATGGTGAAGTCAACGTGACCGGGGGTATCGATGATGTTAATACGGTGCGGTTGGAACTGCTTGCCCATACCACTCCAGAAACAGGTGGTAGCAGCAGAGGTAATGGTGATACCACGCTCTTGTTCCTGTTCCATCCAGTCCATGGTGGCGGCGCCATCATGCACTTCACCGATCTTATGGCTAACACCGGTGTAGAAAAGGACACGTTCAGTAGTGGTAGTCTTACCAGCGTCGATGTGAGCACTGATACCAATGTTGCGGTAACGCTCAATAGGTGTTGCACGAGCCACGATAGATATCCTCTTACTAAGGTCAAACCTTAGATAATGAAAAATTGTGCAGACCCGAGGGCCTGCACAGTCGGATTACCAACGGTAATGAGCGAATGCCTTGTTGGCTTCGGCCATACGATGCACGTCTTCACGCTTCTTGACAGCGGAACCCTTATTGTCAGCAGCATCCAGCAGTTCACCTGCCAGGCGCTGAGCCATAGATTTTTCACCACGCTTGCGGGCAGCTTCTACCAACCAGCGCATTGCCAGTGCGTTACGACGCACAGGACGAACTTCTACTGGAACTTGATAAGTAGAACCGCCAACACGACGAGATTTAACTTCGACGGTCGGACGAATGTGATCCAGGGCTTCTTCAAAGATAGCCAGGTGATCTTTACCGCTCTTGGTAGCGATAATATCCAGCGCACCGTAAACGATGCTTTCGGAGACGGACTTTTTGCCGTCAACCATTACGACGTTAATGAACTTAGCCAGCAGCTCAGATCCGAACTTGGGATCCGGCAGAATTTTACGCTGACCAACAACGCGACGTCTTGGCATTTTGTATTCCTCGTAACTTCAGGTTTTACCCAAAACTAGAAAATATAAATTTTCTAAATAACGTAATTAACGTTTGGCCTTACTTAACGGAGGAATCCATTAAGACTTAGGCTTCTTCACGCCATACTTAGAGCGGGATTGCTTACGGTCTTTAACACCGGCACAGTCCAGCGCACCACGAACAGTGTGATAACGCACACCCGGGAGGTCCTTAACACGACCGCCACGGATCAGCACTACAGAGTGCTCTTGCAGGTTGTGACCTTCACCGCCGATATAGGAGGTGACTTCAAAACCATTGGTCAGACGAACGCGACATACTTTACGCAGAGCGGAGTTCGGCTTCTTGGGGGTGGTAGTGTATACGCGAGTACACACGCCACGCTTCTGTGGGCACGCTTCCAGGGCTGGAACGGTGCTTTTCACAACTTGCTTAACGCGCGGCTTACGAACCAGCTGGTTAATAGTTGCCATCAAAAAGCTCCTAATAGCTTTACAAACATATGAAAAATCCTCCCCGCAGACACGGGGACGCGAAATTCTATGCGCATGTGCTAGGTGAGTCAAGATTTATACAGAGCGTGATCACAAAGCCATCGAAAAGCGGCGCGAAACTCACAGAGTATAGATGGGAAGTGACGTTTTAGTGATCCAGGAGGTGATCTGCACTCATGATCACCAGCGCAGCGGCGAGCCCTGCTCGACAACCAGGCGCACGAATGCCGCCATATCGACAATCTCACCCGCCATAGGGCATAAACCGCGAGCCAGTAAGTCCTCTGCCAGCACGTAGATCGGCACCCCGGCAGTCTGCAGACGGGATACAGAATGTGACACACAGGCAGCGATCACGGCATCTTGCACCAGCAGTAGACTATCGCTCGGAGCCATCAAACTCAGGCACTCATCGAGGACTCGACTCTCGAAGGGTGACTGGCGAACAATGTGCAACATGGCTCAATCCTCAAAAAACCAGACGGACGGCAGAATCCTGCAGCTGGGACTGGAGATCCTGGCGGCTGATGGCTTGTGCCGGAATCAACAACTGCTCCGAGCTTAACTCCCGCTCCTGCAGCGACTCGGCACACACATACACCTGTTCGATATCGTACAACGCCAACAGCTTAAACGTTGGCGCGTAATCTCGCCCCAGAATACCAGCAGGTTGCTGACCCGAGGCCAGCTGGAACACTCCGTCGCCGAGAAAAAATAGCGCCACTTCATCGGTCAGAGCCGAACAGGCCAGTACGGCATCGAGACCTTCCCGGCCTGAGGCCGAGCCATGGGGTGCAGTGCGAAACAGGACAGCAATCTGGTGCATAGCCACTCCTTAAAACTGAACCAATCGATCCACACCAAGAGCCGCCTCAGCTAGCTGACCAAGCCCGGAGAGTACGAAGGGAGCCTCGACATTAGCCACGCTCAAACCGGCCGAATGAGCTTCATCCCCATCCAGTACCCCACGGCGCAAGGCCGCAGCGACACACACATCCAGTTCGACCGCGTGTTCACGGGCCAACGAGACCCAAGCCGCCACCAAGTTTTGCTCATCACTGGCGGGGCTGGTGAGGAAGTTGGCATTGAGCACGCCCTCTTGGTAGAAAAACACCTTTTTCAAGGTGTGTCCCTGAACGATCAGCTCACGGGCAAACAGATAGGCCTGCGCAGCCGACTCGGTGCCATAAGGCGCGCCACAGACCAGTAGCGCAAAACTCAATGCCATAACAAACCCCCGAGACTAGCGAACGACGTAGGCAATCGCTTCCACTTCGACCAGCACGTCTTTGGGCAAACGAGCCACTTCGACACAGGAGCGAGCGGGAGCTGCTTCGCCCAGATACTTGGCATAGACACCATTGAACGCGACAAAATCTTCCATATTTTTCAAGAAACAGGTGGTCTTCACCACACTCTGCGCGGTGGCGCCAGCGGCGGTCAGAATGGCCAGCAGGTTCTTCATCACTTGCTCAGCTTGAACCTCAACGCTCCCCGTGACTAATTCCATCGTCGCCGGATCGAGCGGGATCTGGCCAGATGTGAAAACCAGATCGCCCAAACGAGTCGCTTGCACGTAAGGACCAATCGCCGCCGGGGCCTGATTGGTACTGATGACTTCTTTTTGCATCTGTATGCTCCTTGCTTACTCACACAAAACCCGCCGCGACGGGAAAATACGCGGTGAAGTTTTCGCTGTCTCGGCGGCAGAGTCAAGCCTCGCTCACCATCAAAGCATCACTGCTTCACGAGCACAAAATAACAAAGGGCCCCGCAGGGCCCTTGAATAGTGCATCGTTCTGATGTTACTCGGCGTCGAAACTGCCCGCCGCGTTCAGCAGGTCGGCCAGGTTTTGCTCAGCCTCGTCAGCCGTCACTTGTGGCGCCGGAGCTTGTGCAGCTGCCTTACGCTTCTTGTGACGAGCTTCGTGGTAAGCAAAGCCAGTACCAGCCGGGATCAGACGACCGACGATCACGTTCTCCTTCAGACCGCGCAGGTCATCCTTCTTACCGGACACTGCGGCTTCGGTCAGCACGCGGGTCGTTTCCTGGAAGGAAGCGGCAGAAATAAAGGATTCGGTGTTCAACGAGGCCTTGGTGATCCCCATCAGCACACGGCGATAGGTAGCCGGACGCTTGCCTTCCGCTTCGAGCTTGCGATTAGCAATCTTGGCACGAGCCACTTCGACTTGTTCCCCTTCGAGGAACTCGGTGTCACCACCATCGATGATCTCGCCCTTACGCAGCATCTGACGAACAATCACTTCGATGTGCTTGTCGTTGATCTTAACGCCTTGCAGACGGTAAACGTCCTGTACTTCGTTGACGATGTAGTTCGCAACCGGGCTGATACCGCGCAGACGCAGAATGTCATGAGCAGACTCAGGACCGTCGGCCAGGACTTCACCTTGTTGAACTTTTTCACCTTCGAAGACGTTCAGGTTCCGCCACTTCGGAATCATCTCTTCGTACGCTTCACCACCATCCGTCGGCGTGATCACCAAGCGGCGTTTGCCCTTGGTTTCCTTGCCGAAGGAGATAGTACCGGAGATCTCGGCCAAAATTGCCGGTTCCTTCGGTTGACGCGCTTCGAACAGATCAGCAACCCGTGGCAGACCACCGGTGATGTCCTTGGTACCGCCAGAAGCTTGCGGAATACGCGCAACCGCGTCACCCACGCTCACCTGGGCACCATCTTCCAATTGGACGATGGCCTGACCTGGCAAGAAGTACTGCGCGGAGACTTCGGTCCCCGGAATCAGCACATCCTTACCGTTGGCATCTACCAGTTTCACCGTCGGACGCAGTTCCTTACCGGAGGATGAACGCTCATTGACGTCCAGAACCACCAGAGAGGAAAGACCCGTCAGCTCGTCGGTCTGACGGCTCACCGTGATACCGTCGATCAAATCGATGAACTTGATGCGACCTGCCACTTCCGTGATGATCGGGTGAGTGTGCGGATCCCAGTTGGCGACGATTTCGCCAGCCTTCACCGATTGGCCATCCTTCACTTCCAACACAGAACCGTACGGAAGCTTGTGGCTTTCCTTGGTACGACCCAGGTCATCCATGATGGTCAGTTCGGATGAACGCGAGGTGATAACCAGCTTGCCGCCACTGTTCTCGACGAACTTGGCGTTTTGCAGCTTGATAACACCGGTGTTCTTCACGGTAGCACTGCTTTCAGCCGCCGCACGCGATGCCGCACCCCCGATGTGGAAGGTACGCATGGTGAGCTGGGTACCCGGTTCACCGATGGATTGCGCCGCGATGACACCCACCGCTTCCCCGGCGTTAACCAGGTGACCACGTGCCAGATCACGACCGTAGCAGTGACCGCAAATACCGAAGTCGGTCTCGCAGGTGATCGCCGAACGAACCTTCATGCGGTCAACGGAGTTGGCTTCCAGAATGTTACACCACTGCTCATCCAGCAGAGTGTTACGCGCAATCAGCAGCTCGTTAGTACCGGGCTTGAGTACGTCTTCAGCAACAACACGACCCAGCACGCGTTCACGCAACGGCTCGACCACATCACCACCTTCGATCAGCGGCATCATCCACAGACCTTCAGTCGTGCCGCAATCCGGCTCGGTGATGACCATGTCTTGTGCCACGTCGACCAGACGACGAGTCAGGTAACCGGAGTTTGCAGTCTTGAGTGCGGTATCCGCCAGACCCTTACGAGCACCGTGAGTCGAGATGAAGTACTGGAGTACGTTCAGACCTTCACGGAAGTTCGCCACGATCGGCGTTTCGATGATGGAGCCATCCGGCTTGGCCATCAGGCCCCGCATCCCCGCCAACTGACGGATCTGGGCAGCAGAACCCCGCGCCCCGGAGTCAGCCATCATAAAGACGCTGTTGAAAGAGGCTTGCTCTTCCTCTTCGCCCAAATAGTTAACCGCTGTCTCTTTGGAGAGGTTTTCCATCATCGCCTTGGAAACGCGTTCGTTAGCGCTTGCCCAGATATCGATAACCTTGTTGTAGCGTTCGCCCGCAGTAACCAGACCAGACTGGAACTGCTCCTGGATTTCCGCAACTTCAGCCTCAGCCGCTTCGATGATCGGCTTCTTGGCATCTGGGATAACCATGTCGTTGATACCGACAGAAGAACCCGACAGCGCAGCATAGTGGAAACCGGTGTACATCAGTTGGTCAGCGAAGATGACGGTGTCTTTCAGACCCAGCTTCCGGTAACAGGTGTTCAGCAACTTGGAGATTGCCTTCTTACCCAATGCCTTGTTGGAAACGGACTTGAACCAGGTCTCCGGACGCGCCGCCAGCTCTGCCTTCTCGGCATCGGTCAGCTGCTTCGGCTCGTCAATCAGCGCATATTCCATACCCTTCGGCAGGATCAGCGACAGAATAGCACGACCAACTGTGGTGTTCTTCAGCTCGGTCTTGGCAATCAGCTCATCATTTTCGGTCTTGGTGTATTCAGTAATACGGCACTTGACGCGAGCATGCAGCGAAGCCAGGCCAGCACGGTAGACCTTTTCAGCTTCTTTCGAGCTGGCCAGGACCATACCTTCACCCTTGGCACCCACCTTGGAACGGGTCATGTAATACAGACCCAAGACCACGTCCTGAGACGGAACTATGATCGGTTCACCAGAGGCCGGTGACAGAATGTTGTTGGTCGACATCATCAGGGCACGAGCTTCGAGCTGGGCTTCCAGAGTTAGCGGTACGTGGACCGCCATCTGGTCACCGTCGAAGTCAGCGTTGAATGCCGAACACACCAGCGGGTGCAGCTGGATCGCCTTCCCTTCAATCAGGGTCGGTTCAAATGCTTGAATACCCAGACGGTGCAGGGTCGGAGCACGGTTCAGCATGACCGGATGTTCGCGGATCACTTCGTCCAGGATATCCCATACGACAGCTTCTTCGCGTTCGACCATCTTCTTGGCAGCCTTGATGGTGGTCGCCAGACCACGAGCTTCCAACTTGCCATAGATAAACGGCTTGAACAGCTCCAACGCCATCTTCTTCGGCAAACCGCACTGATGCAGACGCAGGGTCGGACCTACGGTAATAACGGAACGACCTGAGTAGTCGACACGCTTACCGAGCAGGTTTTGACGGAAACGACCTTGCTTACCCTTGATCATATCGGCCAGGGACTTCAGCGGACGCTTGTTGGAGCCGGTGATGGCGCGGCCACGACGACCGTTATCCAGCAGAGCATCGACAGATTCCTGCAGCATACGCTTTTCGTTGCGCACGATAATATCCGGCGCAGCCAAGTCCAGCAGACGCTTCAAACGGTTGTTCCGGTTGATGACACGACGATAGAGATCGTTCAGGTCAGAGGTCGCGAAACGACCGCCGTCCAGCGGTACCAGCGGACGCAGATCCGGCGGCAACACAGGCAGCACTGTCATCACCATCCACTCCGGCTTGTTGCCAGAGAACAGGAAGGCTTCCATCAGCTTCAGACGCTTGGTGGTCTTCTTGCGCTTGGTTTCGGAGTTGGTTTGATCCAGCTCTTCACGCATCTGGGCGATTTCTTGTTCCAGATCGATGGCACGCAGCAATTCCAGAATTGCTTCGGCACCCATCTTGGCTTCGAATTCATCACCATACTCTTCCAGCGCATCCAGATACTGCTCTTCCGAGAGCATCTGACCACGTTCCAACGCGGTCATACCGGCTTCGATCACGACAAATGATTCGAAATACAGGACCCGCTCGATGTCACGCAGGGTCATGTCCAGCAGCAAACCGATACGAGAAGGCAGGGACTTCAGGAACCAGATGTGCGCCACAGGCGACGCCAGTTCGATGTGGCCCATACGCTCGCGGCGTACTTTAGTCTGGGTCACTTCAACGCCGCATTTTTCGCAGATCACACCGCGGTGCTTGAGACGCTTATATTTGCCACACAGGCATTCGTAATCTTTAACCGGCCCGAAAATACGGGCGCAGAACAGGCCATCACGCTCCGGCTTGAAAGTCCGGTAGTTGATGGTTTCCGGCTTTTTCACTTCACCGAAAGACCAGGAGCGGATCATGTCCGGGGAAGCCAGACCGATCTTGATACCATCAAATTCTTCGGTCTTGCTCTGGGCTTTCAAAAACTTTAGTAAGTCTTTCACGTGTGTCTCCCGTCAGGAGTTCAATCTTGGCGCCCCTTGCGGGGCGCCCTTGTCAATCTCGGCTTAATAAGGGGCGGCGAACCCCTTATTCTTCTTCCAGCTCGATGTTGATACCCAGTGAGCGAATTTCCTTCAACAAAACGTTGAAAGATTCGGGCATGCCCGGCTCCATACGGTGGTCGCCATCCACGATGTTCTTGTACATCTTGGTCCGACCATTCACATCGTCTGACTTGACGGTAAGCATTTCCTGCAAGGTATACGCAGCACCGTAAGCTTCGAGGGCCCACACTTCCATTTCACCGAACCGCTGACCACCGAACTGTGCCTTACCACCCAGCGGTTGCTGAGTAACCAGGCTATAGGAACCGGTGGAACGCGCATGCATCTTGTCGTCGACCAAGTGGTTCAACTTCAGCATGTACATGTAGCCCACGGTAACCTGACGCTCGAACGGCATGCCGCTGCGACCATCAAACAGAGTGATCTGGCCAGATTCAGGAAGGTCAGCCAGCTTCAACATCGCTTTGATTTCGTGCTCTTTAGCACCATCAAAGGCTGGTGTTGCAATCGGCATACCCTTGCGCAGGTTTTCAGCCAGCGTGCGAACGGCATCGTCGGAGAATGTAGACAGATCTACCTTCTGACGGCATTCACCCAAGTCGTAAACCTTCTGCAAGAATTCACGTTGCTTGGCCAGATCCTGCTGTTCCTTGATCATGCGATCAATCTTCTCGCCAATGCCCTTGGCCGCAAGGCCCATGTGCACTTCGAGAACCTGACCGATGTTCATCCGCGATGGTACACCCAGCGGGTTCAGAACGATGTCAACCGGACGGCCATACTCATCATGGGGCATATCTTCGATCGGGCAGATCTTGGAAATAACACCCTTGTTACCATGACGACCAGCCATCTTGTCACCTGGCTGGATGCGACGCTTCACGGCCAGGTAGACCTTGACGATCTTCAGCACGCCTGGAGCCAGATCATCACCCTGGATAATCTTCTGACGCTTGGCTTCAAACTTGCGATCAAACTCTTCACGCAGGGCTATGTACTGCTCGGCGATCTGTTCGAGTTCGACCTGACGGCCTTCGTCTTCCAGCGCCTGTTCCAGCCATTTGGCACGACCCAGGCTTTCCAGCTTGGCATCGCTGAAGCCGGAATGAACCAGCAGCGAACGAGCACGACTGTAGATACCGTCTTCCAGGATCTTGAACTCTTCGGTCAAATCCTTCTTGGCATCGCGCAGTTGCATGTCTTCAATTTCTTTGGCGCGCTTGTCTTTTTCCACGCCATCGCGGGTAAAGACTTGCACATCCACCACGGTCCCGTAGACACCGTTCGGCACCCGCAGTGAGGAGTCCTTCACATCGGAGGCCTTCTCACCGAAGATGGCGCGCAGCAGCTTTTCTTCCGGAGTCAGTTGGGTTTCACCTTTCGGCGTTACCTTACCGACCAGAATGTCACCACCCTGCACTTCGGCACCGACGTAGACGATGCCGGACTCATCCAGTTTGGAGAGTGCCGCTTCGCCCACGTTCGGAATATCGGCGGTGATTTCTTCTGGGCCAAGCTTGGTATCACGAGCGATACAAGCCAGTTCCTGGATGTGGATCGTGGTCAGACGATCTTCTTTCACCACATTTTCGGAGACCAAGATGGAGTCTTCGAAGTTGTAGCCGTTCCACGGCATGAAAGCGATACGCAGGTTTTGACCCAGCGCCAGTTCACCCAGATCGGTAGACGGACCATCGGCCAGCACATCACCAGCCACCACTGGCTCACCCGAACGCACACAAGGGCGCTGGTTGATACAGGTATTCTGGTTAGAGCGGGTGTACTTGGTCAGGTTATAGATGTCGATGCCGGCTTCGCCAGGCAGCAACTCATCCTCGTTGACCTTGATGACGATACGGGAAGCATCAGCGTAATCGACCATACCACCACGATTGGCAACCACGGTTACACCGGAGTCAACCGCGACAGCACGTTCCATCCCGGTACCAACCAGCGGCTTGTCAGCGCGCAGAGTCGGAACGGCCTGACGTTGCATGTTCGAGCCCATCAGTGCCCGGTTGGCGTCATCGTGTTCAAGGAACGGGATCAGGGCCGCAGCGACAGAAACTACCTGTTGCGGGCTCACATCCATGTACTGGATCTGATCGGCGTTCATGAAGGTGGATTCACCCTTATGACGGCACGGAATCAGCTCATCTTTCAGCTTGCCGGCATCGTCCACATTGGCATTTGCCTGGGCGATGACGTAGTTGCCTTCTTCGATGGCAGACAGGTAATCGACCTCATCGGTGATCACACCATCCACAACCTTACGATACGGAGTCTCGAGGAAACCGTAATCATTGGTGCGCGAGTAAACCGCCAAGGAGTTGATCAGACCGATGTTCGGACCTTCCGGAGTCTCGATAGGGCACAGACGACCGTAGTGAGTCGGATGTACGTCACGGACTTCAAAGCCGGCGCGTTCACGGGTCAAACCACCCGGGCCCAACGCAGAGATACGGCGTTTGTGGGTCACTTCAGACAGCGGGTTGTTCTGATCCATAAACTGGGACAACTGGCTGGAACCGAAGAACTCCTTCACGGCTGCCGAGATCGGCTTGGCATTGATCAGGTCTTGCGGCATCACCGCATCCAGATCCCCCAGAGACAGGCGTTCCTTAACGGCACGTTCCACACGGACCAAGCCCACACGGAATTGGTTCTCGGCCATTTCACCAACAGAACGGATCCGGCGGTTACCCAGGTGGTCGATATCATCCACTTCATCGTTACCGTTACGGATATCGATGAGCTTCTTCATGACATCCACGATGTCTTCTTTGGTCAGGATACCCAGACCAGTCTGCTCTTCACGATTCAGACGGCTGTTGAACTTCATCCGGCCGACGGTGGAAAGATCGTAGCGATCTTCCGAGAAGAACAGGTTTTCAAACAGCTGTTCAGCCGCATCACGAGTAGGCGGTTCGCCTGGACGCATCATGCGATAGATTTCAACCAGCGCTTCGAGGCGGTTGGTCGCAGAATCGATACGCAGGGTCTCGGACATATAGGCGCCGTGATCCAGTTCATTGGTGAACAGAACCTCGAATTCCTTACGTCCAGCTTGAGACAGGTTGGCGATCGCTTCCAGACTCAGGGCCGTGTTGGCTGCAGCAATGATTTCACCAGTCTGTGCGTTGGCATAATCCTTGGCGGATACCTTACCAACCACATATTCCACTGGTACTTCAATCTGCTTGACGTCAGATTTTTCCAGGTGACGGATATGACGAGCGGTTACGCGACGTCCCTTCTCCACCACGACTTCGTTATTGACCACGATGTCGAAAATGGCGGTTTCACCGCGCAGACGATCAGGCACCAGCTCCATCATGAGCTTGCCTTCTTTGATCTCGAACTTGATAGTTTCGAAGAAGGTCGCCAGGATTTCCTCAGTGGTGAAACTCAGTGCGCGCAGCATGATGGACGCCGGCAATTTGCGACGACGGTCGATCCGCACGAACAGGTTATCCTTGGCATCGAACTCGAAGTCCAGCCAGGAGCCACGGTAAGGAATGACGCGAGCATTGTAGAGCACCTTCCCGGAGGAATGGGTCTTGCCCTTGTCGTGATCAAAGAAGACACCCGGGCTGCGATGCAGCTGGGAGACGATGACCCGTTCAGTACCATTCACAATGAAGGTACCGTTGTCTGTCATGAGCGGAATTTCGCCCATGTAGACTTCTTGTTCCTTGATGTCCTTGACAGTACCGGCAGCTGCTTCTCTATCAAACAGCACCAGACGCAACTTAACGCGCAGCGGGGCGGAGTAGGTCACGCCTCGGATTTGGCATTCTTTTACGTCAAATACCGGCTCACCCAGACGGTAGCTCACATATTGCAGTGCTGCCGTGCCTGAATAGCTGGTGATCGGGAAAACGCTGCGGAAAGCTGCCTCTAGCCCATATGCCCCTTCCGGGTCGGCTTCAAGGAACTGTTTAAAGGAGTCCAACTGAATGGACAAAAGGTAAGGCGTATCGAGAACTTGATCGCGCTTACCGAAGTCCTTACGAATGCGTTTTTTTTCGGTATAAGAGTAAACCATAGGGTTCCTCAGCTCGCTGAAAAGTGACCCACGCTGTCCCCGACGAGGACAGTTCTTTTTTCGACACCGCTTTGTATACCAGACCAAGTTCAACAATCTGGCGCGCTGACGGCATCTAACGGAATTAAACGGTGCGGAGATCCCGTTAGATTACAGCGCAAAAGGGCTGGTGAACAATTATTCACCAGCCCTAGCCTGAAAAATATTCAGGCCGCTAATCTGTAGGGGTACAGATTACTTAACTTCAACAGAAGCACCAGCCGCTTCCAGCTCTTTCTTCAGAGCTTCTGCTTCGTCCTTGCTGACGCCTTCCTTGACCGGAGTCGGAGCGGCTTCTACCAGATCCTTGGCTTCTTTCAGGCCCAGGGAGGTAGCAGCGCGGACAGCCTTGATTACGGATACCTTGTTGGCACCAGCAGCGGTCAGGATAACGTTGAATTCAGTTTGTTCTTCAACAGCTTCAACAGCGGCCGGACCGGCAGCTACTGCAGCAGCAGCAGAAACACCGAACTTCTCTTCCATAGCGGAGATCAGTTCAACAACTTCCATTACGGACATGGAAGCAACGGCTTCGATGATTTGGTCTTTAGTGATAGACATGACAAAAAGTTCCTGTCGTAGAAAATTTAATGTGAAAGCAATCTGTTACAAGAATTAGGCCGCTTCGGCTTCTTTCTTGTCGCGCAGAGCTGCGATAGTACGAACCAGCTTGCCAGCTGCGGCTTCCTTCATGGTAGCCATCAACTTCGCCAGAGCTTCTTCGTAGGTCGGCAGCGTTGCCAGACGATCAATTTGAGCTGCAGGGATGAATTCACCCTGGAACGCACCACCCTTGATGGAGAACTTATCGTTCCCCTTGGCAAACTCTTTGAACAGACGAGCAGCAGCGCCCGGGTGTTCGTTAGAGAAAGCGATCAGGGTCGGACCAACAAATACGTCTTTCATGCATTCGAAATCGGAACCTTCCACTGCACGAGTCAGCAGAGTGTTACGAACGACGCGCATGTATACGCCTGCTTCACGAGCAGACTTACGCAGAGTGGTCATCTTGGCTACGGTTACGCCACGGGAATCGGCGGCAACAGCAGACAGTGCGCCTTTGGCAGCTTCGCTGACTTCAGCGACAATCGCCTTTTTGTCTTCGAATCCTAATGCCATTGGCTTTAACTCCTGGAGTTTAATCTGGGCGAGCCCAGAACTGACAACAACTCCCTTTGTGGGGGAGAACTCGGTGGCAGAATCCAGAAGAAAGTAAATCTTTCTCGCTGGTGTCCGGCACCGTCTACGCAGGGAATTAAGGCTCACGCCTCCTGCGGTCTTGGACGGGAGTCGAGACCCCCAACCAAATAAGGCGCGGAATTCTAACTAAAATTCCGCAACCTGTAAACGCTCAATTAAGCAGCGTTGGTATCCAGAGTAGCTTGGTCAACGGCAACACCGGCACCCATGGTGGTGGAGATGCTTACCTTCTTGATGAACTGCCCCTTGGAAGTAGACGGCTTGGCCTTTTTCAGGGCGCTCAGCAGGGCTTCCAAGTTTTGTTGCAGTTGCTCAGTGGTAAAATCAACCTTACCCAGAGTGGTGTGGATGATACCGTTCTTGTCGTTACGATAACGAACCTGACCTGCCTTGGCGTTATTTACCGCTTCGACAACGTTAGGCGTTACAGTACCAACCTTCGGGTTCGGCATCAGGCCACGTGGGCCGAGAATTTGACCCAGTTGACCAACAACGCGCATTGCATCCGGGGAAGCAATAACGACGTCGAAGTTCATTTCGCCCTTCTTGATCTGGTCAGCCAGATCTTCCATACCTACCAGGTCAGCACCGGCAGCCTTGGCGGCTTCGGCATTGGCACCCTGGGTAAATACGGCAACGCGCACGGTGCGACCGGTGCCGTTCGGCAGAACGGTGGCGCCACGGACGTTTTGGTCAGATTTACGAGCATCGATACCCAGGTTGACAGCGACGTCAACGCTTTCAACGAACTTGGCGGTAGCCAGTTCCTTCAGCAGGGCAACGGCTTCGGTGATGCCGTACTCTTTGGTACCATCAACCTTTTCGCGGATCACGCGCATGCGCTTGGTCAGTTTAGCCATTGTCTTAACCCTCTACTACCAGGCCCATGGAACGGGCAGAACCCGCGATGCAGCGAGCCATCGCTTCCAGATCGGAGCCGGTCATGTCCGGTTCCTTGGTCTTAGCGATTTCAAGCAGTTGAGCCTGAGAAACCTTGCCTACCTTGTCCTTGTTCGGCTTGGAAGAACCGGAGGTGATACCTGCGGCCTTCTTCAGCAGGAAAGATGCTGGCGGAGTTTTGGTTTCAAAGGTGAAGGAGCGATCGCTGTATACAGTGATCACGACCGGAGTCGGGGCGCCCTTCTCCAGCTTTTCTGTACGAGCGTTGAACGCCTTACAGAATTCCATGATGTTCACACCGTGCTGACCCAGAGCCGGACCAACAGGTGGCGACGGGTTTGCGCTACCAGCCTTAACTTGCAGCTTGATATAAGCTGTGACTTTCTTAGCCATGTTTTAAATACCTCAAAATGGGTTCTAGCGCCTCAGACCTCTTTCGAGCTCCTCATCGGCTCCCCAAGAAAAAAGGGGCAGCGAATTATAGAGATATCCACCACCCCTGACAAGTTTACTTGCGTAAAAATCAGGCTTTTTCGACCTGACCGAAATCGAGCTCGACCGGAGTAGAACGACCGAAGATCAAAACAGATACCTTCAGGCGGCTCTTTTCGTAATCGACTTCTTCGACCACACCTTGGAAATCGGCAAACGGGCCATCACTGACGCGAACCATTTCACCCGGTTCAAACAGGGTCTTCGGCTTCGGCTTATCAACCGACTCTTGCAGACGGTTCAAAATAGCATCCGCTTCTTTATCAGAAATGGGAGCAGGACGGTCTGAAGTACCGCCGATAAAGCCCATGACGCGCGGTACGCTACGTACCAAGTGCCAGGAAGTTTCATCCATGAGCATCTGGACCAGGACATAACCAGGGAAGAACTTGCGTTCACTCTTGCGCTTTTGTCCGGCACGCATTTCGATGACTTCTTCGGTCGGTACCAGCACCTCACCGAATTTGTCTTCCATGCCATGCATCTTGATATGCTCTTTCAGAGATTTGGCAACCCGACCTTCATAGCCGGAGAAAGCCTGTACGACGTACCATCTCATGCGTTGTTCACTCATGGCTTAACCCTTAACTCCGGTAATGAAATCCACCGCCCAGATGAGCACGCCATCCAGCAGGAACAGGAACAGCCCGACGACAGCAACCACCGCGAAAATGATCAGAGTTGTCTGAATGGTCTCCTGACGGCTTGGCCACACCACTTTGCGGACTTCGATGCGAGACTCACGGGCGAAGTCGAGAACAGACTTGCCTTTTCCGGTTTGCAGCGCTACGACACCCGCGATGACAATTGAAACAACAACCGCCACGATACGGATAAACAAGGCTTGCTCACTAAAGACATAGTTGCCCACGATCGCAGCCGCCAGGATGATGAAAACCAGGCTCCACAACAGGGTATCTTTGGCCTTGCTGCCGCCCTGGCTCTCAGTATTCACACTCATACAACCTACCTGTTTCATAATTTACTTATTTAAAAGACGCGAAAGCCCCGCGCTCGGCGAGGTAAGCTGGCAGGGGCGGAGGGATTCGAACCCCCAACCATCGGTTTTGGAGACCGCTGTTCTACCAATTGGAACTACGCCCCTGCAAAACAAAGCCCCTATTATAGGGGCCTTGCGACGCGTTTGTCAGCCAGGATTACTCGATAACCTTGGCAACAACGCCTGCGCCTACAGTACGACCACCTTCACGGATGGCGAAACGCAGACCTTCGTCCATCGCGATCGGGCAGATCAGGGTGACAACCATCTTGATGTTGTCGCCTGGCATGACCATTTCTACGCCTTCCGGCAGTTCGATGGTGCCAGTCACGTCGGTGGTACGGAAGTAGAACTGCGGACGGTAGCCCTTGAAGAACGGAGTATGACGACCGCCTTCTTCCTTGGACAACACGTACACTTCAGATTCAAACTTGGTGTGCGGGGTGATGGTGTTCGGCTTGGCCAGTACTTGACCACGCTCTACGTCTTCACGCTTGATACCACGCAGCAGAACACCAACGTTCTCACCAGCACGGCCTTCGTCCAGCAGCTTGCGGAACATTTCCACGCCGGTACAGGTGGTCTTGGTGGTTTCCTTGATGCCGATGATGGCAACTTCTTCACCTACCTTCACCACGCCGCGCTCTACACGACC
>NZ_BAAGVN010000064.1:0-5112 GCF_054780855.1 Pseudaeromonas pectinilytica | reverse complement strand
GGAGGATCTATCAACCCCCGAAAGGGGATCAAGAGATGATCGTCACATTCGACTGTCAACGGGGGGCTGGTGAACGCTTACGTATCCCTGCTCTATATGGGTTTTACGTTAATTCGCTACAACCGAAGCCATGGCTGGCACTAGCACCACCACAACGGGCCTATGCCATTTTGCCACCCTGCCATTTTTTACATTTAAAAACAATACCTCGGCGTGATAGTGCAAAAGATTGGCGTAAGAGTACAAATCAAAGGCATCACAAAGCGCCATAAAGATGGGCACCCGTCTTGGGTGCCCATGGGTTGCTAGCGCTTAACCTGATGACTAATGGCCGTCAACCCGCGGTGAGTCACCAACAGCCAGTGACCACCATCCGGGATCCCATCGGTCGGCAAGCAAGCTGAGGGTTGCGGGTTTTGCATCGTCAGAACGGTTCGCTGTCCGGTATCCGAGACATGCATCAGCGAGACACCTTCGTACTCCCCTGCCTGCCACTGCACGCAAACTTCAGCGCCCTGTTCCGCGAGTTGCGGTACGGTTGGTTTTTCCCGGCTGGCCGATGCAGCCACCGATTGGCGATAGATAACTTTGCCATCGCGCAAAATGGTGAGTGAACTCAGATCGGTAAAGGGCAGCTCGACCTGAAAATAACGAGGAGTGTTCTTGGGATGTTCCTCGGCCACAGTCAATATAGAGGCATAGCGCGTCACCTCGCCCTGAGATTGACTACGTGCGAGCACGGTAAGTTCTGAAGCAGGCGGAACGACAGTCGGACGGGAGAGCGGTATCACACGTTTCACCGTGACGGCTCCGTCGTCCTGCAGTGAACCACTGAGCAATAAACCAGAAGAGGTGCCTTGACCTGAGGTTCGTGAGGCACTCTTTGTGGTAGGAAATGGTGCTGGCGGATTGGCCTCCAGAAAGTCCTGCACATGATTGAACGAATAATCGGAAACATGCTCTGGCGAGCAATAGCTCATTAAATCTACATACTCGCTCGACTTATACAGGCTTGTCAGATCGTATGAGATGCCTAAGCTTCCCATGCCTGAAGGATCATACGGAAAATCAGGGAATTCGCTCTCGGTACCACAACCGACATGCCACAGACCCATGTTATGTCCCAACTCATGGGCCATCACACAGAGATAATCGGCACCCACATTACTGCAACGATAACTCAACCAGTCAGCATCATAGCCAATTGCCGATGGGCGACCAAGCCTGCCCAATCCAGCAAAATCATTTTCAACCTCGTGGCTGTAAATGCCATAAAAATAGCTAGTGTCACCCTCTGCCGTTTGCAGATCGGTTAACTCATATAGCAACTCATGGCCGCTTTTAGCCACCGGCGTAAAAGTGGCATGTTGTTTAATTTGAA
Source organism: Pseudaeromonas pectinilytica (assembly GCF_054780855.1). Taxonomy (NCBI): domain Bacteria; kingdom Pseudomonadati; phylum Pseudomonadota; class Gammaproteobacteria; order Aeromonadales; family Aeromonadaceae; genus Pseudaeromonas; species Pseudaeromonas pectinilytica. The sequence continues at coordinate 3,731 of NZ_BAAGVN010000064.1, read as the reverse complement.
TCTCGCCCATAGGCCAGAAAGAACGCAAAGCCCGTTGCATATCGGAAATATCGGGAGGCACCAGCGCCTTGCCATCCACCAGCATGGGCACCAAAGTCAGATAAAACGTGGGCGAACTGGAGAATACCGGATTCAACTGCAAAAATTCGCCATTATCCAATGTCACTTTGGCTTGTAGACCAGGTTGCATCAGGCTGGCTGGAATAATGGCATGATAACTGGAATCCATATTTTCATAATCAATAGCTGGCGAAATGGAACTCGGCTTCACCATCGGTATGGCGTGAGACTGACCATTTAATGTCAGTAATAGAGATACTTCTGGAACTGTTGTCGATGCTTCGTCACTCACCACATGAACTCGTAGCAAGGCATCGCGATTCGGAATCAATTTCGGATTATGGGAAACCACAACCTGTCCCCAGTCCACGGAACGAATATGAGCCGTCCCGGTTGCTTGAACAAATATCATCTCGGGCAAATCAACGATTGCATGTCCTCCAAAACCATCCGTTAATGACATCTTGCCACCATAATGACCGTTGGCAATTACCTTTCTTCTGGCCATATTTCCTTGTGCGGAACACTCAAATGACTGGTCAGGAAGTCTAGGCTGTTGCTGATAAAGATCGTAGTACAGACTACAATGAAGATTCGCATCAGTTCGGATTGCTGAGTTTTCGATACTCCATTGATAAATAATGCCATCAGCATCAAATTTTGCCGCCATGGATATATTATCCTCGGATATTGGATTGATACAGGCAGCCCCCGCTAAAGGATAACGATCAAACAAAAAATATGTGTTCTCATCATTTGAATCCAATACAACGCCTTCCGATTCCAATTTCAATAATTGCTCTCTAGGTACGCTTCCATCCCCCATAAAAAGACAATTGTATCCAAGGAGAAGAGTCCCAGAATTACTGCCTAAGCTGCTGCCTAGCAATGGGGATAGTGTATAGATCGGCATGCGCCTCAACGACAGATAATTCAATGATGGCAGGTATTCCAATCCTTGTAGATTATAGATCGGATTGGCATCCAAATATAAAACCTCTAGCTCCTTGGAATTAATCAGAGGAGATATTTCACTCACCAAGTTACTTCTAAGATCAATGTTTTTGAGTTTAGTTAGATTTGATAGCGGAGCGATACTGGTTATGTGCTGTCCATATAATTGCAGATAGTCCAAATTGACTAATTTATCTATTCCATCTAGTGATGCAATGTATTCATCACCATCATTGTGATTCAAATTCAAGCCAGTAATAGTCTCAAGCAATGCTGCTGTGATTGGGGATGTATCGGTAAAATCTGAGAACTGATTTCGCAACGCTTTGCGAATTTCACTTTCTAACACCGGATCGGGGAAATGTATCCCTTCTGCTGAATTGAGCACAACGGACTGAGTTAGCGATGCGGTAGCCCCTTTGTCATCGATCACCGTCAGGGAGACTGTGTAGGTTCCAGCCGCCGCATAACTGTGGCTGGTGCTCTTGCCGGTACCGGTTGTGCCATCGCCAAAGTTCCAGCTGTAACTGGCAATGCGGCCATCGCTATCGCTGGAGGGGCTGGCATCGAAGCCGACGATCAAGTCCGTCTCGCTGTGGGTAAAGGCCGCGGTCGGTGCCACATTAGGGGCCACCACGCTAACGCTGACGCTCTGACTGGCGGTCGCGCCCTTTTCGTCGGTCACCGTCAGGGTGACGGTGTAGGTTCCAGCGGCGGCATAGCTATGGCTGGCGCTCTTGCCGCTGCCGGTCGCGCCATCACCAAAGTCCCAGCTGTAAATTGCAATGCTGCCATCGCTGTCGCTGGAGGAGCTGGCATCAAAGCTGGCCAGCAAGTCCGTCTCGCTGTGGGTAAAGGCAGCGGTCGGAGTCACATTCGGAGCTACCACGCTAACGCTGACGCTCTGACTGGCGGTCGCGCCCTTATCATCAGTCACCGTCAGGGTGACGCTGTAGGTTCCAGCCGCCGCATAGCTGTGGCTAGCGCTCTGGCCGGTGCCGGTCGCACCGTCACCAAAGCTCCAGCTGTAGCTGGCAATGCTGCCATCGCTATCGCTGGCGGTGCTGGCATCGAAGCTGGCCAGCAAGTCCGTTTCGCTGTGGGTGAAGGCTGCGGTCGGCGCCACATTCTCCTTGACCACGCTGATACTGGCGCTTTGGCTGGCGGTCGCCCCTTGGTCATCAGTCACCGTCAGGGTGACGCTGTAGGTTCCCGCCGCCGCATAGCTGTGGCTGGCGCTCTTGCCGGTTCCAGTAACACCATCGCCAAATTCCCAGTGGTAGCTGGTGATACCGCCATCGCTGTCGCTGGAAGCGCTAGCATCGAAGCTAGCCAGCAAGTCCGTTTCGCTGTGGGTGAAGGCTGCGGTCGGCGCCACATTCTCCTTGACCACGCTGATACTGGCGCTTTGGCTGGCGGTCGCCCCTTGGTCATCAGTCACCGTCAGGGTGACGGTGTAGGTTCCGGCGGCGGTATAGGTGTGGCTGGCGCTCTTGCCAGTGCCGGTTGTGCCATCACCAAAGCTCCAGCTGTAACTGGCAATGCTGCCATCGCTGTCGCTCGACGCGCTGGCGTCAAAGCTGGCAACCAATTCCTTGGCGGTGTGGCTAAAGGCAGCGGTTGGAGCCACATTGGGTGCCACCACGCTAACGCTGACGCTCTGGCTGGCGGTCGCCCCTTTGTCATCAGTCACCGTCAGAACGACGGAGTAATCGCCAGCCGCCGCATAGGCATGGCTGACCGTCTTGCCGGTGCCGGTTGCGCCATCGCCAAAGTTCCAGCTGTAGCTGGCAATGCTGCCATCGCTGTCGCTGGAGCTGCTGCCGTCAAAGCTGGCAACCAACTCCTTGGCGCTGTGGCTAAAAGCCGCGGTCGGCGCCACATTCGCCTTGACCACGCTGATGCTAGTGCTCTTGCTGGCGGTAGCTCCCTTGTCATCAGTCACCGTCAGGGTGATTGTGTAGGTCCCGGCCGCCGCATAACTGTGGCTGGTGCTCTTGCCGCTGCCGGTTGTGCCATCGCCAAAGTTCCAGCTGTAGCTGGCAATGCTGCCATCGCTGTCGCTGGAGGGGCTGGCATCAAAATTGGCAACGAGAGCAGCCTCGGAATGGGTAAATGCAGCGCTTGGTGCCAAATTCGCCTTGACCACGCTGATGCTAGTGCTCTTGCTGGCGGTAGCTCCCTTGTCATCAGTCACCGTCAGGGTGACGGTATAGGTGCCAGCCGCCGCATAACTGTGGCTGGCGCTCTTGCCGTTGCCGGTCGTGCCATCGCCAAAGTTCCAGCTGTAGCTGGCAATGCTGCCATCGCTGTCGCTGCTGCCGCTGGCATCGAAGCTGGCAACCAGCTCGGTTGAGCTCTGGATGAATATAGCGACGGGCGCAACATTGGCTTTTACCACGCTGATGCTAGTGCTCTTGCTGGCTGTCGCCCCTTTGTCATCAGTCACCGTCAGGGTGACGGTATAGGTTCCCGCCGCCGCATAACTGTGGCTGGCGCTCTTGCCAGTGCCAGTCGCGCCATCGCCAAAGTTCCAGCTGTAGCTGGCAATGCTGCCATCGCTGTCGCTGGAGCTGCTGCCGTCAAAGCTGGCAACCAATTCCTTAGCGCTGTGGCTAAAGGCAGCGGTCGGCACCACATTCGCCTTGACCACGCTGACGCTAGCGTTCTTGCTGGCGGTCGCGCCCTTATCGTCGGTGACCGTCAGGGTGACGGTA
>NZ_BAAGVN010000063.1:0-673 GCF_054780855.1 Pseudaeromonas pectinilytica | reverse complement strand
TATTGGCGCGCCAGATTGAGCTTCCGGCGTCCTCCTGAGCTGTACAGACCGAGATATCGAATACTCGCCTTCCCCGGCGTGGGTACATGCTCGAGCCAGCGCTGTAGAAAGGTCTCCATGCTCAGTTCAGCGACCGCCGATGTGTGGGTGCGATGGGACTGATAGCGAAATCGGAGCTGGCTTTTCGAGACGCTGAGCAACTGCGAGTTCCGCAGCGGACCGCCCTTGATATAACGAGCCAGATACTTGGCTACCCCGGCAGCATGCTCATACCGTTGGCAGCAATGCACCACCCACTCTTTTCGCCCCAANGCTAACAGTTTGCCGCGATAGACCATCATCAGCGGCTTCTGCGGGAACAGTACCGCCTTGCGCGGCGCTATCCAGTCTCCAGCCTCATTGAGGCCGCCATGAGTCAGCAGACAATGCAGATGCGGATGCAGCGATAAGTCACGGCCCCAGGTGTGCAGACAGGACATGACGCCGGGCATGGCAGCCAAATACTTGGGGTCGGCACTGAAGGCTCCAAGCGTGCGATGTACGGCGGTGAACAACAGTTCAGCCAACCGCTCCCGATTAAAACGCCACAACGGATGCAACTCGGCGGGCAGCGTGAAAATCATATGGTGGTGTGGGCAATCGAGCAGCACCGAGCGCACCCGCAACAACCAGC
>NZ_BAAGVN010000062.1:0-667 GCF_054780855.1 Pseudaeromonas pectinilytica | reverse complement strand
TATTGGCGCGCCAGATTGAGCTTCCGGCGTCCTCCTGAGCTGTACAGACCGAGATATCGAATACTCGCCTTCCCCGGCGTGGGCACATGCTCCAGCCAACGTTGTATAAAGGTCGCCATGGTCAGTTGGGCGACTGCTGAGCCATGGGTGCGGTGTGACTGATACCGAAAGCGCACCTGACTCGGCGAGACACTGAGTAACTGCGAGTTCCGCAGCGGACCGCCCTTGATATAGCGGGCCAGATATTTAGCGACCCCGGAGGCATGGTCATAGCGCTGACAGCAATGCACCACCCACGCTTTACGTCCCAGNAGTTTGCCGCGATAGACCATCATCAGCGGCTTCTGCGGGAACAGTACCGCCTTGCGCGGCGCTATCCAGTCTCCAGCCTCATTGAGGCCGCCATGAGTCAGCAGACAATGCAGATGCGGATGCAGCGATAAGTCACGGCCCCAGGTGTGCAAACAGGACATGACGCCGGGCATGGCAGCCAAATACTTGGGGTCGGCACTGAAGGCTCCAAGCGTGCGATGTACGGCGGTGAACAACAGTTCAGCCAACCGCTCCCGATTAAAACGCCACAGCGGATGCAACTCGGCGGGCAGCGTGAAAATCATATGGTGGTGTGGGCAATCGAGCAGCACCGAGCGCACCCGCAACAACCAGC
>NZ_BAAGVN010000061.1:0-524 GCF_054780855.1 Pseudaeromonas pectinilytica | reverse complement strand
GTCATCGATACCTTGCTTGAAGCGTTGCTGTGCTGGGTCAATGAACAGCGCACTTATCAGGGCAAACCCATCATTGCCTTTGATGGCAAGGTGTTACGCGGCTCCTTTCGGGGAAATGCCAAGGATGCGCTTCAGTTGGTCACGGCTTACGATACCGAAAATGGTCTGGTGTTAAGCCAGAAAGCAACCCCTAACAAGAAGGGGGAAATCGAAACCGTCAAAGATATGCTGGACATTCTTGAGCTAAAAGGAGCCGTTGTCACACTCGATGCGTTGCATTGTCAGCGTGAGACACTGGAGAAAATCAGCGAGAAGAAGGCTCATGTAGTGGTACAGGTCAAGAATAATCAACCGAAGCTGTATCAAGCGGTTCAATCGCAATTCCAGTCACTGTTTGACGCCCAGAAAGAGAAGATTGTCGTCGAGCACAAAGAGAGTGGACATGGCCGCCAGGAAGAGCGTTATGTGTTTCAATTAAAAGCCAAATTACCGCCAGAGTTGACGGAGAAATGGCCGACAATCCG
>NZ_BAAGVN010000060.1:0-7178 GCF_054780855.1 Pseudaeromonas pectinilytica | reverse complement strand
GTTGGTATCCATAGCGGGCACCTCAGTCCAGCGAACTTACTGCAAGTATAGATTGCCCCAACACGTAAAGGGAACAGCGCCCCTGGCAAGCACCACCAGAAATGACTGCACTCTATTGGTCGTAAATGTGACGCATCCTATTTGGCAAAGCACCTGCCGTCGGTTATGGTTAGAGCTTAAAATCAAAATAAGGGCCCCCATAGTGATTCAAGCATTTGACATTCAAACCTTGCTGTTCATGGACGTATTGATTGGTGTTTCGTTGTCAATCGCGCTTGGCTTTAGTTGTCGGGTTCGACCTGTTTGTCCTGGATTTTGGCTCTGGATTTTTGGTTTAGCATCATCAACACTTGGCCTGCTATTTTTATGGCTGCGTTGGTGTATCCCATTATGGCTGAGCGTTGGATTAGGAAATGGGTTATTACTTCTTTCATATGCGCTGTTATGGCTTGGGTTTCGGCAATACACAAGAAGTTCCACCAAATATGATAGATGGATCTTTGTCATTCCAGTCAGCGCTTCTATTATTTTAATTTGGTTAACTCTGTCCAATTCAAGTAGCATCATTGTCAGGAGTCAAATCGTCTTCACTTTTATGCTATGTCTGATTTTTATGACAATCATTCAGGCATTGAAGGGGCGGCGTGCAATAGAAACTGGCCGATTGCTTTGTGTGTTCACCTTATCTTTTACTATGGCGATCACTTTATTTCGAGTTATCGCTATCCATCAGTTAGATGGGCATATTAGTCTGTTTGATAACTCCATCAGTGGTTTTGTTCTAATGGTCGCACCTGGGATGTCATTGATATGGACTGCATCCAGTATCATGTTGATTTCGTCCCAATGGTTACAGCAGCGGCTGTATACCCATGCCACACATGATTCCCTGACTGAAATATATAATCGATATGCGCTGTTTGAGCTCAGTAAAACATTAGAGATAACTAACCATCTTACTGGAAAAATATCGAGTCTGGCCATGATTGACATCGATCATTTTAAATCAGTTAATGATCGGTATGGACATCCTGTCGGTGATATCGTCTTACGTGAAATCGCTCATGTCATAAAAAAACAGGCCCGCTGCAGAGATATAGTGGCAAGGTATGGTGGTGAGGAATTCGTGGTGGTATTGACCGATTGTGATTTAGAACGGGCCTATGCCTGGTCTGAGCGCATTAGAAAAGAAATCAGTGACATATTTATCACCCATAAAAAAATATCTGTGACGGTTAGTATTGGGGTGGCCGCCTCAACGCCAGACGTTTACCGATTGCAGGATGTTCTTAGTCTCGCCGATGAAGCCCTCTATTCGGCTAAAAACTCTGGAAGAAATCGAGTGGTAAAATATAGTCAATGCCAACTTCAATGAAATGGTTTCGTGAAGAGTTTAAAATTGACGAATTCTTCATTAGAATAATGCTCCGAGTTGTTTGGTAAGTTAACCAATCTATTTATGGGGAGCTGCTTCAATGCACTTCCTGTCTGCAGATCCAACAGCAACTGTTTTACGTTATCCCGCTGTAAGTAATAGGCTAAATAGCTAGAGACAACCACAGTTCCAGTTGAATTAACTCTAACAATCTGCGCATTTATATTTGAACCGACATGCCAATCTGGAACAATAGCGATGTTGCCAATCTCACCTCTATTGGTAATGAGTACATCACCTTTTTTTAAATGCCCTTTGGTGATCTCATTATGTTTTTTCTCTGATATGAATCGCATATCAGAGTCAACGACAGTAAGCCCTTTAATATTGTTCGCACGAATAAATGGAATCCCAATTAACGTAAATTCATCCGAACGAGGATACTTGCTGGAGTAATTTCCATCAGATATATCAAACCCAAGATCACGGATAATCTTTACAGTCCAACTAGGGAAGGTGCGAATAAGCGGGGAAATTCTTCTCGGCTGACTCAGTCATTTCATTTTTTCCTGTTTGAGCCGTTTTTTCTCCCGTAAATGCCTTGAATCAGCCCATTTAGACCGTTTCTTCGCCATTTAAGGCGTTATTCCCAGTTTTTAGTGAGATCTCTCCCACTGACGTATCATCTGGTCCACCCGAAACAGGTTGGCCAGGGTGAATAACATCGCTAGTTGGTTATCGTTTTTCAGCAGCCCCTTGTATCTGGCTTTCACGAAGCCGAACTGCCGCTTGATGATGCGAAACGGGTGCTCCACCTTGGCACGGATGCTGGCCTTCATGTATTCGATGTTGATGGCTGTTTTGTTCTTGCGTGGATGCTGTTTCAAGGTTCTTACCTTGCCGGGTCGCTCGGCGATCAGCCAGTCCACATCCACCTCGGTCAGCTCCTCGCGCTGTGGCGCTCCTTGGTAGCCGGCATCGGCTGAGACAAATTGCTCCTTACCGTGCAGCAGGTTACCCAACTGGTTGAGGTCATGCACATTGGCCGCTGTGGTGACCAGACTGTGGGTCAGGCCACTCTTGGCATCGACACCAATGTGGGCCTTCATGCCAAAGTGCCACTGATTGCCTTTCTTGGTCTGATGCATCTCCGGATCGCGTTGCTGCTCTTTGTTCTTGGTCGAGCTGGGTGCCTCAATGATGGTGGCATCGACCAAGGTGCCTTGGGTCATCATGACGCCTGCTTCGGCCAGCCAGCGATTGATGGTCTTGAACAATTGGCGGGCCAGTTGATGCTGCTCCAGCAGGTGGCGGAAATTCATGATGGTGGTGCGGTCCGGCAAGGCGCAATCCAGGGATAACCGGGCAAACAGACGCATGGAGGCGATTTCGTACAGAGCATCTTCCATCGCGCCATCGCTCAGGTTGTACCAATGCTGCATGCAGTGAATGCGCAGCATGGTTTCCAGCGGATAAGGCCGCCGGCCATTACCAGCCTTGGGATAAAACGGCTCGATGACTTCCACCATGTTTTGCCATGGCAGAATCTGATCCATGCGGGACAAGAAAATCTCTTTTCTGGTCTGACGGCGCTTACTGCTGAATTCACTGTCGGCGAAGGTGAGTTGATGGCTCATGATGAACCCTGCTTCATGGCTCCAGATGACAAACATGACCTCATATCAGGGACTTGTTCGCACCTTCCCAAGCATACCTCTCATTTTTATACACCTTTATGTGAAAACAACTGATAGTGTTACTACCTTAATGTGAGAGGCTTATATTCCCCGACTGTGGCTAGCAAGGAGTTTGTCTGTATGCGCAAGAATCAGCCTGTGACCCAACGAGAAATTGATTACAGTCCCAATATCCGCATTATCTCAACCACCGATTTACAGGGCAACATTACCTTCATCAATCATGATTTTGTTCAGATCAGCGGGTTTACTGAGAAGGAGCTGGTCGGCAGTCCACACAATATCGTGCGCCACCCTGATATGCCTCCGGCTGCTTACGAGGACCTCTGGCAAACGGTCAAGTCCGGCAATACGTGGCGAGCCCTCGTCAAAAACCGTTGTAAAAATGGGGATCACTATTGGGTGGATGCCTATGTGATGCCGATTGTGCAGAACGGCAAGACCATCGGTTATCAATCGGTGCGTAGCAAACCCAGCCGTGAGCAGATAGCCGAGGCTGAAAGCCTCTATGCTAAAATGCGGGATGATGCTTCCTTGAAGATCCCCCATAACCGTAGTTGGAAAGATTGGTCTATCAGCTCTAAAGTGGGGGTTGTCGGAGGCATTGCTGTGCTCACCTCTGTCATCTTGCTATTGACCCAAATAGCAGATTACTTCCAGACGGGTGTACAACCCAATGCATTGTTCTCTGGCTTGCTTCTTCTCAATTTGTTTGCCGCTATTGGTGTACTCATTTTTATGCAGTTGGGTATCAGTCACCCGTTACGAGACTGTGCTCGATATATGACCAACATTGCCAATGGCGATCTCACCGATCAGCTACCCAAGAGTAATGCTGATGAAACCGGCCAACTTCTGCTAGCAACACGAATGCTTCAATCCCGCTTGCTTGCCATTTTTGGCCGGGTTGGAGAAGCCAGTACTATCTTATCTGCCTCAGCTGAGCAATTGGCCGCTGCCAGTGAAAATACGCTGGCTTCGATGTATGCCCAGCAAGGTGAGACAACTCAGGTTGCAACAGCTATGCAAGAGATGAGCGCCACGGTACGGGAAGTGGCTAATAATACTGATTCTGCAGCCCGGGAAGCCCAATCCGCGCTTGATATAACCAGCAGTGGCTTGGTTGTCGCTACTCAGGCTAAAAACGTGATTGGTACATTAGCCTCCGAAGTAAAACGAACCGGCGAAGTAGTGGCCAACGTAGCGACCCATAGCCAGCAAATCAGCACTATCACGGATGTCATCAGTAGTATTGCTGAACAGACTAATCTGCTTGCGCTCAATGCTGCAATAGAGGCTGCTCGCGCTGGTGAACAGGGTCGAGGTTTTGCTGTGGTGGCTGATGAGGTTAGAAGTCTGGCAGGGCGAACCCAGCAGGCCACGGGTGAAATTCGTTCCATGATAGAAAAGCTGAGTCTCGAAGTTACCCATGCGGTAGAGGTTATGCAGCACAGCCGAGATATGGCCAATGGTGCTACGGAAGAGATTGCTCACACTGAAGAGGCGCTACGGCGCATAGCCGGATCGGTGAATCACCTTAACGGGATGAATGGTCAGATAGCTACAGCAGCTGAACAACAATCTGCGGTTGCCAATGAGATGAGCCAGAATCTGGAAAACATTGATAATCTAACTAGAAAGTCACGGGTAGATGCTGAGCAGGTTGCAAGTAGCAGTAAATACCTGACCAGCCTTGCTCGTAATCTGCAAAATGCGGCTAACCAGTTCAAGCTGGGTGTTTGATTTTAGGAGATTAAATAAGGCTCTTTACAGAAAAGTGCGCGTTTATCTGGGATTAATTTTTGCCGGAATAATGAGAAATGCATCCAGACGTAAGCCATAAGTTTCCATGGCCTCGCGAATGACATCGGGTGTTCTTCCTCGACCGGACCACGTTTTTTCTTGTCCATCTTTATCGATATAAATGTACTTGGCATTACTGAACGTTTTTGAAGATGCTGGCGGCGCCGATGCCAGCATCTCTACTCGTCGTTCGTGGATGATAATTTCAAGATTCTAGATCGCCTTCATACTTTGTTCGTTGGTTAGGGTAAGAATTTCTTTTTTGAGACTCAACTTGTTGGATAGCGTTTTGATAAACATAGGCACTAGGGAAGGTGCGAATAAGCGGGGAAATTCTTCTCGGCTGACTCACATAGTTACTGACCAGTTCTTTGGCAACGACCAGGGTTTCCCAATCCGCGTCCAGACTGTGCCACTTGTGATCATTCAGCATAACAATCGGGTAGCCGGTACCGTTGTGTAGGCTATTGGCCGGGAGCACGTACTTGAACGCGTTATTCAAGAACGAGTCACCCAGAGCTAGGCGCTGCACTTCGATCATCTTCCCGGTAGTAAACTGAGTCAGGTACTGACGGGTTTCGACAGAGCCGTTGGTATTGGTCTTGACCCAGAGTTCCAGATACACGGTATCAGGGGAGACCTGGATAGCCGACTTCGGCTCAACCTTTTCGTCATAACCAGTAGTCACCCCGGTGTCATCCGTCAGCTCGAAGTGGATCTTAAACTCCTTACCACCCTCGTCCGTGGCGTACAGACCAACACTCGGGTCGATCTGCTCACCGTCTTCGGGGTTCACAATCTCGGCCTTAGCGGCTTTCAGTGCCATACGGTTGCTACTGGCCACACTCTTCACAGTGAGGCTCACCGGGTTGTTGATTGCGGTCATATACAGACCAGCCGCACGGGTAGGTTCAGTTGGTTTCTCGCTGCCGCCAGAACCGCCACCGCCGCCACAGGCTGTGAGTAACAGTGTGGTAAGCAATGGGTAAAGCAACGTGGCTCTCTTTTTCATCGTTATACTTCCTTGATAATTTTGACTCTACGTCGGAAGGCGATTCGTACGAATCGCACTGGGGTAATCATAGGGGCTGGCTGCGACAATCTGTGTCGCAAGGATTTGTCTAATGGCTGAAGGGCGAACCAACACAGGGCGTTTCACGAACATCATGCGCTGGCCTTATACCTCAATCGTTACAACCACCCTCTCTCCGCCATGGATACTCTGCCTTCGGTGCCGATCACCAGATGATCCAGCACGCGGATCTCGACGGTGGACAGTGCCGCTCGGAGTGTCTCGGTAAGAGTGCGGTCAGCTCGACTCGGTTCCGGCAAGCCGGATGGATGGTTGTGTGCCAGGATCACGGCCGCCGCGTTGCAGGCTAGTGCCGCCTTGACTACTTCACGCGGATAGACGGACGCCGCATCCAGCGTGCCTTGGAATAACTCTTCGAACTTGATGACGCGGTGTTGGCTATCCAAAAACAGGATGGCGAATACCTCCCGCTCATAGCCCTGCAGCAGGGTCTGTAGGCAACTGTAGGTAAGACTCGGTGAGGTCAGGGCTTTGCCCTTGGTGACGCGAGCGCGAGCCAAGCGGTTTGCCATCGCCAATATCTCCTCGACAGTGGCGGGCTCGGTGAGGACATAGGTGCCTTGGGTTTCTCCGGCTTTGAATTTGTTGTGGCTCATGGTGAGTTCTCCATAGAAAACGCTACCTCCGGCGTCAGTGCTGAAGGTGGCGTTGTCGTGATGCGGTTAGGTACAGCTCAGGCCTGTGCTGAATGCGTTCATCTGGCAGTAGAGCCAGAAGTTGTTCTCCCATTGCTGGTACAGCTCGATGGCGTCATCGTGCTCCAGTACCCCCAGATAGATGTGGGTGAACTCGGGGCTTAGAAAATCAAAATCCAGCTCCTTGTCGAGCTCGGCCCAGTCACCATAGCCTTGGTAGCTAAAGTCGGTGATGGTATCGAACAGCCAGCCGTTGAGGCCGCGTACCAGCCTGATTTCCACCGGGTGATAGCCGCCTTGGGTGGCCGAATAGTTCGGGTCATTGAAGCGAAAGGTAAGTGCCGTTAGCGGCTCTAAGTTGATGCGTTGCTGGCTTACCATCTCGGCCAGTTGGGATTTCAGCCATGGGCTGACAGGCAGCAGTTGGCCTTCCACTTGAAAGGGAATCGTCATGGTCATCTCCTGAGTATTCGGGGGTTAGTCAGTCAGCCAGCTGCATATTCCCACGCATGGCGATCGCTCAATAACATTCATGCCGATCACGTAATAACATCCATGCCGATCACTCAATAACA
>NZ_BAAGVN010000059.1:0-2092 GCF_054780855.1 Pseudaeromonas pectinilytica | reverse complement strand
CTGGAACGTCCCGCTGGAGCCCATTGCAAAAAAAGTGGCGCAATACAACGAAGGCAAGTAGGTCGATTTAGCGGCGCTTACACATGATCTCACCTGCCGGATTTGCTATGCCGCTCGATCTCAGTGAGCGCAACCTATGCCCGCAACTCGATTTGCAGTCACTGCATGGTCAGCGAACCCCATCGTGTTCCATTGAACAGTTTCTGGAAGCGGTACGCCAGCAGGCAATCTGCCGTCAACAGAGTGAATGGCCACTGTATGAAGCATGTTGCCTGCAGCTATTACAGGCTGCAGAGGATGAGCGCTTGCCCTCTTCCGTGCGTGAACTGTGCCGGGATTACGCCTGGCGGCCTCTGGATGAGTTGCAACGGCTGGTCTCTGCATCTTGCTCCCAACATCATTGCCGTCATCGTCTGCAGTGCTTATCGCGGCATCTGGAGCGGTTGCTAGTGCAGAGCCATGAGCGCACTCCCGGTATGTACCTGTGCACGTGCGTGGAGCCTGTGCTGACTCACTGACTCACTCAATCCCTGGCGACTGGATTTGCAATTTTGCGCCTGATCGGGTCTGATCGTCGCCTGTTTGCCGATTCTCCGGAGGCCGGGTGAGTGACTTGATCTGTTTGTCCATGCTGGATGCGGCACTCTTGCCCTCCATACTGGTCCCCGAATCTATTCATTTAACCGCTGCGGATTTTTCTCCCTCCCGCCGTACCAGCTATATGGCAGGTCGCGCCTTGTTGGCGGCTTGGTGTCAGCGCCGTTATGGCTGTCCGGCGTTACCCGATATGGTCACCGGCCCTCATGGTCGCCCAGCCTTCCGGGATCCTGGGTTGCCGGACTTCAGTATTAGCCACAGTGGCGACTGGTTGTGGCTGGCGGTGGGTGAACCGACTCTCGGACTGGATGTCGAGCAGCAGAGGCCGCGGAGTAATCTGCAAAAATTGATGGCGCATGTGCTTTCTGCGCTGGAGCTGGCCTGGGTCGCGGCTCAAGACGATGAATTGGGTGCTTTTTATCGGCTCTGGACCTTGCGCGAAGCCGTGCTGAAGGCCAGTGGTCGTGGACTGGCGGGGTTATCCCGTTTGCAGCTGTTGCCTGACTCACAGCGCGTCGAGACGGAGGAGGTGCCGGCGGGGCTGCTGCGGGTTGCCGAATCTGACGGTTGTTCACTGGCCTGGTATCAATCGTCGCTGACTCCGTCAGCTGACTCGGCTCCTGCCACCTGGCGCTGGTCTCCCGATCTCGGCTTTATCCCGACTGAACTGGCTTGGCAGACGCCTTGGCGTGTGATGGCCACGGTTGCCTGAGCTCTTGCTTCCTTGGGCGACCGGATCGGCCGCTCTCTCTATTTATGCTGTTATTATGCTTNCCATCAACAAGACCGCATTGGCTTCTTTCATTTTAGGCAGCAACTGGTAATAGATGACCCCTTGCCGAAAGAACGAATAGGTTCGGCTCTTGCTGGTATTGACCTTGATCGTTCTCTCTAGACCGACACTGTCTCCAGCCTTACCCAGCAGCGTCAGCAAGACGATGGCCAGGGCACTGAATAAAAACAGTCGGTCGCGCCGGACCGGATTACTGATGTGCACATCTCCCATACCCATGCCGAATTTGTAATCTTTGATATCACGAAAACTGGTCTCGATACCCCAGCGCTGGCCGTATAGTTGCAACGCCTTGGCGGCGCTCAGGTCGGTCCGGTTACTGGCCAGAAACCACGCGTCTTTCATGCCACTCTTGTGACAACAATAGACCCGTTCGACAGGCTGTCGCTGCCCAGTTAGCTCCACCGCTTTGAGGGTTCGGGTGCGCCCGGTCGGCGTTAGCCAGTCGCGGGCGGGAACCTGCTCTCCACCAGAGTAACCAACCAAAATATTTCCTTTAAATCTAATGAGATAAGCAAAGCCTAGCTCTTGCTCCAGGCGCTCGAACAGCTCCATGTAACCAAAGCCGCGGTCAGCGACTACCGTCACGAAGATACCCTCTGGCAACGTCTGCTTGAGCTTGGTGAGCAGCTCTTTCTCATGGGCATTGCGTTGCCCTTTGAGCAACGATTTTCGATGGGTTTTCCACAGCAGCGGAGTACT
>NZ_BAAGVN010000058.1:0-1861 GCF_054780855.1 Pseudaeromonas pectinilytica | reverse complement strand
GCCGAATATATGTTTGTGACTACTTTGTTAAAAATAGAGCAGCACTTGCTTGCACAGGGTCGGTGTCCATATAAGCTATTTAGTTATCCGCCCTTGATACAGAAGCATTATTCGAACTGGGGCGATGTAGTCGCTCGGTAAAGCCGTTACTCATAGCCTGCTGCGATTCTTAGTGGTTCTGTACTTAGCCCCCTCCGGTTTTCGAAACTGGTATGCATGATTCCATCAAGTACAACCATTGGAGTTCCCCGTATAATAAAATCGTATCCATTTTGACCCGTGCTACTGCTATTTTCGCTATTAATAGCGAAATAGCAGGTTAATGCCTCCATGCGCGATCTCCTTTCCTATGTTACCGATAGCAAAGAAGACTTTCGGTGATGCCGTCATTTAGGCTGCCAACCGTTCTTGACCTTGAGAGCAACAAGCCCCAAATGACATAGCCAATTGTTCGTACAATTTCTCACTCCGCAAGATTTATTCAAACCTATATCACCCCTGTGGATCGCCGGAGGAACTGTTCTTCCGGCGCGTGATTTTCATGTTCACAGGAGGCTCTATGGCTCATCTCGTCGAATCGATGGCGTATGTCGGTGATACGCCCTGGCATGGTCTGGGCAATCATCTGAGTGCCCATCAACCGTTGCAGACCTGGCTGGTTGAAGCCGGGATGGATTGGCATATCGCGCAAAGCGATGTGCTGTTTAATGTCGCTCCGGATGGTCTGCATATTCGGCCTCATACAGACGCCAAGGTGCTGTACCGATCCGATACGCTGGCGCCGTTGTCGGTAGTGTCGAACCGTTACAAGGTGGTTCAGCCGGATGAGGTGCTGGGCTTCTACAAGGATTTGGTCAAGGCCGGAGGGTTTGAGCTGGAGACGGCAGGAGTCTTGAAGGGTGGCCGCAAGTTGTGGGCCTTGGCGCGTACCGGTCAAGAATCGGTCTTGCGCGGCGGGGATACCGTCAAAGCTTATCTGCTGCTGGCTACCAGCTGCGATGGCTCACTGTGTACCACGGCACAGTTCACTTCCGTAAGGGTGGTGTGCAACAACACGCTGCAAATGGCAACCGGTGACAGCAAGGGGGCGGTCAAGGTGCCCCACTCTACCCAATTTGATGCGGCAGCAGTCAAGAATGCCCTGGGTCTGGGGCTGTCCAGTTGGGACAGCTTTATGCGCTCGTTGAAGGAGTTGAGTCAGCGGCCGGTGTCGCGGACCGAGGCCGATGCCTATTTCCGCACCGTACTGGGTGAGCCGTTGGCCGATGAGAGTAACCCGTCAGCGCTGGAGCCCTCCCGCACACTGCAGCAAGTTCTGAGTCTGTATCAGGGCACAGGACTGGGTTCAACCTTGTCCTCCAGTCGCAATACGGCCTGGGGTCTGGTCAATGCCATGACTGAGTATGTGGACCATCGGCGGCGGGCGCGTAATCAGGATTATCGGTTGGATTCAGCCTGGTTCGGGCAAGGCGCTCAACTTAAGCAACAGGCGATGACACAGGCACTGGCGTTACTGCAGTAATCCTTTCTGGATTTGGCTTTCTACCCGCATATACACCTGCACTTCTACCCGCAACTTGAATCTTCCCTTATCACTTCTCGCCCCGGCAGGCTTCGGCTTGTCGGGGCGTTTTGTTTTGGAGTCCGTTATGAAACAACAACGCTATGGTCAGGCTATCCGTCTGGCCTCAACTGTCGGCTTATCTCGCGAAGAATGGCTGACTATCCGCCAGCAAGGCATTGGTTCGTCCGATGCCGCTGTCGCCGTGGGCTTGTCGCCGTACAAGAGTGCTCTGAGCTTGTGGCTGGAGAAGACCGGGCGCAAGCAGCCCGAGGACTTGTCGGCCAAAGAGGCCGTGCT
>NZ_BAAGVN010000057.1:0-1083 GCF_054780855.1 Pseudaeromonas pectinilytica | reverse complement strand
TTATCTACTACCTGAAGCAACACCGCTTATATACCCGCACACTTGGAATTATTTGAGTCTCTAAAAATGAGGGGATCTCTGAGCTGAATAACCCGACTATGACTCGTAGTGGTAGCGGCATGAAATTATCGTTATGGCGTTGTCGTCAACGGCATAGACTAAGCGATTGGTATCATCAATTCTGCGAGACCAAAAACCAGATAAATTCATCTTTAACGGTTCTGGTTTGCCAATGCCGTCAAATGGAGCCCTCTTGATATCTTCGATGATCTTGTTGATACGCTTTAGGGTTTTCTTATCTTGAGTTTGCCAATAGAGATAATCTGACCAGGCATCATCGGTCCATGTGAGCAGTCTACTCATCAATCAGTTCCCTGGTTTGGCTCTTACCCTGACGATATTGCTCGATGGATCTAGATAAATGAGCTGCATTGACCGGTGATTTCAGAAGATGGACTGTCTCCATGAGGCTGTTGTAATAATCGAGTGACATAACAACGGCATCTTCTGAATCCCGACGTGTGATGACGGTACAATCAGCATCATTAACCACTTGATCTAAAACACTTTTGAGGTTGTTTCTTGCCTCTGTGAACGACACTATGTTCATACGCTTCCCCTCACATGTTCTCTAAGTGGTACAAGTATAGCCGCTCGGGATTACATGTACAAGATACTGGGCATGTAAGCAAATCATGACTACAGGTAACGTCTGTTTAACCGGCTGGCTGCAACCGGTGTTGAATAAAGAGCGGCTGCGTATAGCCAGTCCGGTGTTTAAACTTTTGTTGTGCCGTCGCGATGAGGCTAACGACGCCAGCCGCTTGGGCAACAACGAAATAAAGCTGATGGAACAGATTGGCCTGAACAGCGTCACGAAGAATAGAACGCCGTATTAGCCGAACCAGCCTGACCTGATAAAGCAAAGAACCGCCACTGATGTTGGCATGGTTTACGGCCCTTAGTGGAACAAAGAAGAACAAGGCGCTGATGCCGATGTTTAACCCTGACTCTTATACACAAGTAGCGTCCTGAACGGAACCTTTCCCGTTTTCCAGGATCTGATCTTCTATGTGACTCCCA
>NZ_BAAGVN010000056.1:0-4864 GCF_054780855.1 Pseudaeromonas pectinilytica | reverse complement strand
TTGGTATCCATAGCGGGCACCTCAGTCCAGCGAACTTACTGCAAGTATAGATTGCCCCAACACGTAAAGGGAACAGCGCCCAGCTCGACGGATGGCTGGCATCAACTGCTACCCGCTGGCGCATTTACAGCCCGTGATGGTAGACCCTTCGATGTGGAAGGCGGTCAGTGGCACCTGGACGAACAGACTGCAGGCGTACTAATTGCCAAGGCTCGTAATCTGGGCCAGGACATCCTGATCGACTACGACCACCAAACCCTCAAGACCGACCACAACGGCCAACCTGCGCCAGCCGCAGGGTGGTTTAACGCCGACGAGATCCTGTGGCGTGAAGGCGAAGGTCTGTTTATCAAACCCCGCTGGACCGAGAAGGCCGCCGCCCATCTGTCGGCGGGCGAGTACCGGTTCCTCTCTGCTGTCTTTCCGTATGACGCCAACGGTCGCCCGCTGGAGTTGCGCATGGCCGCCCTGGTCAATGACCCAGGGGTGGTTGGCATGCAGGCGCTGGCCGCCTTGGCCGCCCAGTTTAATTCCACAACCCACTCCTCTAAGGAGGAACCGCAAATGAATGAGTTGCTCAAGAAACTCCTAGCCAAGCTCGGGATCGAGGTGCCTGCAGACGGTCAATTGACCGGCGAGCAGGAAACTGCCGCGCTCTCCGCGCTCGAAGCTGCGCTGGATAAGTCGAAGAAAGTCCCGGAGCTGGAGCAGTCCGTGGCTGCACTCAAGGCTGCTACGCCTGCTCAGGGCCAGGTTGATCTGGACAAGTATGTCCCGAAAGAAACCTACACCGCTCTGGTCGAACAGTTGGCTGTGCTGTCGGCCAAGGTCGATACCACCGATGCCGACTCGGTCATTAAGGAAGCCCGCGTAAAAGGCAAGGTCGTGGCGGCAGAAGAGGACTATCTGCGTCAGTACGCCGCCCAAAAAGGCGTCGCCGCGCTCAAAGCTATGCTGGCCCCGCGCCCGGCACTTGCCGCCCTGTCGGCACAACAGACGTCCAGTCTGCCTGATCCGCAAACCAAAGGAACTGCCGTGCTCTCGGCAGAAGACAAGTACGCCGCCGACCAGCTGGGTATTTCCCATGCTGACTTCGCCAAGCTCAAGGAGACCAACTAAATGGCCATTGTTACTCCCGTGCTGATTTCATCGCTCTTTACCGGTTTCAAAAAGAACTTTCAGGATGCACTGGGCGAAGTCCCGTCCCAGTACACTGAAATCGCCACTGTGATCCAGTCCACTACCAAATCCAACACCTATGGCTGGCTCGGTAAGTTCCCATCCCTGCGCAAGTGGGTGGGGGATCGGGTCATCAACTCAATGGCAGCCCATGGTTATGCCATCACCAACGAAGACTTCGAGTCGACCGTTGGGGTCGATCGCAATGATATCGAAGATGACGAGGTCGGCATCTACGCCCCACTGTTTGCGGAGATGGGGCGTGCCGCTGGTGTCCATCCAGATGAACAAGTCTTTGCGGTTCTCGCTGCTGGGTTTACCACTGCCTGCTATGACGGCCAGTATTTCTTCGATACAGACCATCCGGTTTATCCCAATGTGGACGGTACCGGTACGCCGGTCTCTGTAGCCAACCTGGTGGTTGATGGGGCGTATGCCGGAGAGCCTTGGTATGTGCTGGATACCAGCCGCGCCTTGAAGCCACTTATCTTCCAGGAACGCAAGAAGCCGCAACTGATCTCCATGGACAAGATCGACGACGAGTTGGTGTTTACCAAGAAGGAGTTTCGTTATGGCGTTGATTGTCGTGATGCCGTGGGTTACGGATTCTGGCAGCTGGCGTTCGCCAATAAGCGTGCCCTGAATGCGGACAACCTCTGGGACACCATCGTGCAGATGCGAGCCATTGAAGGGGATGGTGGTAAGAAGCTGGCCATCAAACCGACGATCCTGGTTGTGCCGCCATCGTTGGAAAAAGTTGCGACTCGCCTGTTGGAGCGCGAACTGGATGCCAACAGCTCGAACGAGCTCAAGGGCCGCGTCAAGTTGCTGGTCGCTGATTTCCTGTAACTACCCGTTTACCGCCCGTGTAAACGGGCGTTAAACCCCATCACAAGGGGGAGTCATGAGATGGTCAAATCTATTCCGATTCATGTCGTATCTGTGGCCCATACCGGCTATTTACGAGCGGGTGTGCGCCTGGACGCGGGGGTTAATAAAATCACTGTGTCACCTGGCCAGCTCGCGGCCATGGAAGCCGACCCGCGTCTGGTGGTCACGGTGTTGGCTGCGCCTGAAAACAACGCTTCCGCAGATGATGCGCCGCCGAAAGGGGGTGTGGACTCTGGTCTGGATGGCTCCGGCGTAGGCGAACAGTTACCGCCACCATCTTTAGCCACTGGGACCCTGGGCGGGGTGGTGGAGCCGGATGGCACGGTTAAGTCACTGGACGACATGAGCCATACCGCGCTCAAGGCGCTGGCTAAGGATCTGGAAATCAAGGGCCATACCAGCATGGATAAGCCAGCTCTGGTTGCTGCTATAGCGGCCACCAAGATCCAGTACGACGCCTCCGAAGCTGACGGCAAGAAGCCAGTCGCTGACGAGCAGGCCGAGGGCTAAGCCATGTACGCCACGCTCCAGGATATGCAAAGCCGGTTTGGGGTCGACTTACTGCGTGTTGCGGTGATCCCAGGCACAGCCACTCTGGATGAGGCGGTTATCACCCAGGCGCTGGCAGATGCCAGCAGCCTGATTGATGGCTACCTGGCAGGGCGTTACCCGCTGCCATTGGCCCATGTGCCAACGGCGTTGGTGCCGATCTGCTGCGACATTGCCCGCCACCGGCTCTATGGCGAGCAGGCTCCGGAGCAAATCGGCAAGCGGTATGAAGCTGCCATCGCGTTCTTGAAGTCTGTTGGCCGTGGCGAGCTGGCGCTGGGGTTGGCGGCGGATGGTGAGCAACTGGAAAGCCAGAACCTTGCCGAGTTGCAATCTGATGGTCGGGTGTTCGGTCGCCAAAGCGGAGGGTTTATCTGATGGAGGTTGATTGGCTGGCCGCTGGCAGTCGCCTCCAAGAGCTGGTGCTGCCGTTGAAAGAAGATGGCTTGGTGGATGTGTTTGTCGCCACGGAAGTGGCTGATGTGCAGAACCTCGGTCAGATAGTCCCAGCGGTTCACATCCTCTACCAGGGGGACCGGGTCGTTGAGGGCCATCAATCAGGGCTGAGCAGCAAAATAGACCAGCAGTGGTTGGTGCTGCTGACTCACAGACCGACTCCGGGACAAGCAACGGCTGGGGTCTGGTTGCATCGGCTGTTGACCGCCATCGCTGGAAAATCGTTTGAGAAGTCCACGTTCGTGCGGGTGAATCCATCTGTGCGGCCAAGTTATAAAGCTGGCGTTGCATATCTGCCGCTGGCGTTTGAAGTTACATTGAAATTCAAAGGAGAACTTCCATGAATCAAGAACCCAAAACCCTGCACTTCGGTGGCTCGATGTTCATCAATCCAAAGGTGGACGGTGTCTTTACCGGTGCGATTGGCCCGCTGGAAGTGGATAAGCTGGAAATCAAGCCGGATGCGGATAAGCGCACCATCACCAGCAAAAAGGCTGAAGGCTATGGCAATAGCCGCAAAACCTATTACACCGGCAAGCCTGCGATCATCACGATTGCCACCAATGAAGTGCCTCCTATCCTGTTTGCCGCTGCGTTTATGGGCGAGCAGGTCACCATCAATCAAGGTGCTGGAACCAAAGCAGATCTGGCGGTGACTCTGCCTGCGTATCCTGCCTGGGCTGATTTGCCAAATACCAACCTAGCTAGCGAAGGTCTGACTGCAACTGGGCCATCGGCGGCACCCCTGGGTGTGGATGTCGATGTTGAAGTGAACTATGCGTTAGGCCTGATCCGGGCGACCAAGGGGGGCGCGGTGAAAGCGGGTGGTGCAATCACTATGGCGTACAGCTACAACGCTGTGACCGGCACGCGCACCAAGGGTAACCTCAAGCCCGCGATTGAAGCGAAGGTGATCCTGGATGGCAAGAACCTGATCGATGGCACCCCGGTGAAGCTGACGGTGCCGCTGGCCAGCCTGAGCCCCAAGAACGCCGTGGACTTCATGAGCGAGAAGGCTATCGACATTACCCTGGAAGGGGAACTGATGATCGCCCCTGGTGAAAAAGCCCCATTCTATGTCGATGAGTTGGCGACGACTGTCTGACGCGCTATGCTGTAGCCACTTCAAAGCCCCGCCATCGAGCGGGGTTTTTCTTATGTAATACACAATAAACCCGACCATAGCTCGCCGCTTTATACCATGGGGTTAAACCATCCAACCCTCCCTGTGGCCTATGAGCAACAAAGATCTGAAACTAGCCCTCGAACTCGCCGCCAAAGCCACGGGCCGCGAGGACATTGCTGCGCTCAATAAAGAGGTTGGCAATCTTGGCCCTATCTCCAATGAGGTGGAGAAATTGACCAAAGAGCTGGCTGAACGTCTGCAGCAGCTCGGCCAACAGCGCGATCAGATCGATGCCTTCAATAAGTCCAAAGAGGCGCTGACTCAGCTAGAGCTGGCGACTGTTCTCTCCCGCGACAAACTCGAATCATTGCGCAAGGTTCAGGCCTCCGGTGCCGGTGATGCCGAGCAGTTGGCCAAGCAAGAGAAGCTGCTGGCTAGCGAGGTCAAACAGCTCGAATCTCAGCTGGTTCGCCAAGCCGCTACCCACACCAAGCTGGGAGTAGGGCTCAAGCAGTCAGGCATCGATACCCGCAATCTGGGCACCGAGCAGAATCGCCTGCAGCGCGAAATCACCGAAACCGCCTCCCGCACCGAGAAGCTAGCCAGAGAACTGACGGGCAGTACGGTCGCGGCAGCATCGTTCGGGTCGTCAATCGGTGGTGT
>NZ_BAAGVN010000055.1:0-4694 GCF_054780855.1 Pseudaeromonas pectinilytica | reverse complement strand
CTGCTACCCGCTGGCGCATTTACAGCCCGTGATGGCAGACCCTTCGATGTGGAGGGCGGTCAGTGGCACCTGGACGAACAGACGGCAGGCGTGTTGATTGGCAAGGCTCGTAAGTTGGGACAGGACATCCTGATCGACTACGACCACCAAACCCTCAAGACCGACCAGAACGGCCAATCCGCGCCAGCTGCTGGGTGGTTTAACGCCGACGAGATCCTGTGGCGTGAGGGCGA
The DNA here is from genome assembly GCF_054780855.1 of Pseudaeromonas pectinilytica. Lineage (NCBI taxonomy): Bacteria > Pseudomonadati > Pseudomonadota > Gammaproteobacteria > Aeromonadales > Aeromonadaceae > Pseudaeromonas > Pseudaeromonas pectinilytica. The sequence goes on along the minus strand of NZ_BAAGVN010000055.1, from coordinate 4,461 downwards.
AGGCCTGTTTATCAAACCCCGCTGGACCGAGAAGGCCGCCGCCCATCTGTCGGCCGGTGAGTACCGGTTCCTCTCTGCTGTATTCCCTTATGACGCTAACGGCCGTCCGTTAGAGCTGCGCATGGCCGCCCTGGTCAATGACCCAGGGGTGGTTGGCATGCAGGCGCTGGCCGCATTGGCTNAACTCCTGGCCAAGCTCGGGATCGAGGTGCCTGCAGACGGTCAATTGACCGGCGAGCAGGAAACCGCCGCGCTCTCCGCGCTCGAAGCTGCGCTGGATAAGTCGAAGAAAGTCCCGGAGCTGGAGCAGTCCGTGGCTGCACTCAAGGCTGCTACGCCTGCTCAGGGCCAGGTTGATTTGGACAAGTATGTCCCGAAAGAAACCTACACCGCCCTGGTCGAACAGTTGGCTGTGCTGTCGGCCAAGGTCGATACCACCGATGCCGACTCGGTCATTAAGGAAGCCCGCGAAAAAGGCAAGGTCGTGGCGGCAGAAGAGGACTATCTGCGTCAGTACTCCGCCCAAAAGGGCGTCGCCGCGCTCAAAGCCATGCTGGCCCCGCGCCCGGCTCTGGCTGCCCTGTCGGCACAACAGACGTCCAGCCTGCCTGATCCGCAAACCAAGGGAACTGCCGTGCTATCGGCAGAAGACAAGTACGCCGCCGACCAGCTGGGTATTCCCCATGCTGACTTCGCCAAGCTCAAGGAGACCAACTAAATGGCCATCGTTACTCATGCGCTGATTTCAGCGCTCTTTACCGGATTCAACAAGAACTTCCAGGATGCGCTGGGCGCCGTTCCATCTCAGTACACTGAAATCGCTACGGTGATCCCGTCCACCACCAAGTCCAACACCTATGGCTGGCTCGGTAAATTCCCCTCCTTGCGCAAGTGGGTGGGTGATCGGGTCATCAATTCGATGGCGGCCCATGGCTATGCCATCACCAACGAAGACTACGAGTCCACGGTTGGCGTCGATCGCAATGACATTGAGGATGACCAACTGGGCATCTACGCGCCGCTGTTTGCTGAGATGGGGCGTGCCGCTGGTGTCCATCCGGATGAGCAAGTTTTTGCTGTGCTCGCTGCCGGTTTCACGACAGCTTGCTATGACGGCCAGTATTTCTTCGATACCGACCATCCGGTTTACCCCAATGTGGACGGTACCGGCACCCCAGCTTCGGTTGCGAACCTGGTAGTGGATGGCGCGTACGCCGGTGAGCCTTGGTATGTGCTGGATACCAGCCGCGCGTTGAAGCCGCTCATCTTCCAGGAGCGTAAGAAGCCGCAGTTGATCTCCATGGACAAGGTGGATGACGAGTCGGTGTTTACCAAGAAGCAGTTCCGTTACGGCGTCGATTGCCGTGATGCGGTGGGGTTCGGCTTCTGGCAGTTGGCGTTCGCCAATAAGCGCGCCCTGAATGCGGACAACCTCTGGGACACCATCGAGAAGATGCGAGCCATTGAAGGGGATGGCGGCAAGAAGCTGGGTATCAAGCCGACGATCCTGGTTGTTCCTCCGTCACTGGAAAAACTTGCCACTCGCTTGCTGGAACGTGAGCAGGACGCCAACAGCTCGAACGAGCTCAAGGGGCGCGTCAAGTTGCTGGTCGCCGACTACCTGTAACTACCCGTTTAACGCCCGTGTAAACGGGCGTTAAACCCCACCATTTAGGGGGATTCATGAAATGGTCAAATCTATTCCGATTCATGTCGTATCTGTGGCCCATACCGGCTATTTACGAGCGGGTGTGCGCCTGGACGCGGGGGTTAATGAAATCACTGTGTCACCTGGCCAGCTCGCGGCCATGGAAGCCGACCCGCGTCTGGTGGTCACGGTGCTGGCTGCGGCTGCAGAACAGCTTGCCGATGATGATGCGCCGCCGAAAGGGGGTGTGGACTCTGGTCTGTATGGCTCCAGCGTAGGCGACCAGTTACCACCAACATCTTTAGCCACCGGTACCCTCGGCGGGGTGGTGGAGCAGGATGGCACGGTTAAGTCACTGGACGACATGAGCCAGACCGCGCTCAAGGCGCTGGCTAAGGATCTGGAAATCAAGGGCTATACCGGCATGGATAAACCAGCTCTGGTCGCTGCTATAGCGGCCACCAAGATCCAGTACGACGCCTCCGAAGCTGACGGCAAGAAGCCAGTCGCTGACGAGCAGGCCGAGGGCTAAGCATGTACGCCACGCTCCAGGATATGCAAAGCCGGTTCAGCGTCGATCTGTTGCATGTCGCCGTGATCCCGGGTACTGCCAATCTGGACGAGGCGGTTATCACCCAGGCGCTGGCGGATGCCAGCAGCCTGATTGATGGCTACCTGGCAGGGCGTTACCCGCTGCCATTGGCCCATGTGCCAACGGCGTTGGTGCCGATCTGCTGCGACATTGCCCGCCACCGGCTCTATGGCGAGCAGGCTCCGGAGCAAATCGGCAAGCGGTATGAATCCGCTGTCGCGTTCTTGAAGTCTGTTGGCCGTGGTGAGCTGGCGCTGGGAATGTCGGCTGATGGTGAGCAACTGGAAAGCCAGAACCTGGCCGAACTGCAATCCGATGGTCGGGTGTTTGGTCGCCAAAGCGGAGGGTTTATCTGATGGAGGTCGATTGGCTGGATGCGGGCAGTCGCCTCCGGGAGCTGTTGCAGCCGTTGAAATCACAAGGCTTGGTGGATGTGTTTGTCGCTACGCAAGTGGCCGATGTGCAGAACCTCGGTCAGATAGTCCCAGCGGTTCACATCCTCTACCAGGGGGACCGGGTCGTTGAGGGCCATCAATCAGGGCTGAGCAGCAAAGTCGATCAGCAGTGGTTGGTGTTGCTGACTCACAGACAGACTCCGGGACAAGCAACGGCTGGGGTCTGGTTGCATCGGCTGTTGACCGCCATCGCTGGAAAATCGTTTGAGAAGTCCACGTTCGTGCGGGTGAATCCATCTGTGCGGCCAAGTTATAAAGCTGGCGTTGCATATCTGCCGCTGGCGTTTGAAGTTACGTTGAAATTCAAAGGAGAACTTCCATGAATCAAGAACCAAAAACCCTGCACTTCGGTGGCTCGATGTTCATCAATCCAAAGGTGGACGGCGTCTTTACCGGTGCGATTGGCCCGCTGGAAGTGGATAAGCTGGAAATCAAGCCGGATGCGGATAAGCGCACCATCGCCAGCAAAAAGGCTGAAGGCTATGGTAATAGCCGCAAAACCTATTACACCGGCAAGCCTGCGATCATCACGATTGCCACCAATGAAGTGCCTCCTATCCTGTTTGCCGCCGCGTTCATGGGCGAGCAGGTCACCATCAATCAAGGTGCTGGAACCAAAGCAGATCTGGCGGTGACTCTGCCTGCGTATCCTGCCTGGGCTGATTTGCCAAATACCAACCTGGCCAGTGCCGGGCTGACTGCAACTGGGCCATCGGCGGCACCCCTGGGTGTGGATGTCGATGTTGAAGTGAACTATGCGCTGGGTCTGATCCGGGCGACCAAGGGGGGCGCGGTGAAAGCGGGTGGAGCCATCACCATGGGGTACAGCTACAACGCAGTGACCGGCACGCGCACCAAGGGTAATCTCAAACCAGCCATTGAAGCGAAGGTGATCCTGGATGGCAAGAACCTGATCGATGGTACCCCGGTGAAGCTGACGGTGCCGCTGGCCAGCCTGAGCCCCAAGAACGCCGTGGACTTCATGAGTGAGAAGGCCATCGACATTACCCTGGAAGGTGAGCTGATGATCGCCCCTGGTGAAACTGCCCCATTCTATGTCGATGAGTTGGCGACGACTGTCTAACTCGCTATGCTGTAGCCACTTCAAAGCCCTGCCATCGTGCGGGGTTTTTCTTATGTAATACACAATAAACCCTCTCAAGGGGCTCCGCTTTATACCATGGGGTTAAACCATCCAACCCTGTGGCATTCATGAGCAACAAAGATCTGAAACTAGCCCTCGAACTCGCCGCCAAAGCCACTGGCCGCGAGGAGATTGCCGAGCTCAATAAAGAGGTAGGCAATCTGGGTCCTATCTCCAACGCCGTGGAGCAAGAGACCAAAGAGCTGGCTGAACGTCTGCAGCAGCTCGGCCAACAGCGCGATCAGATCGATGCCTTCAATAAGTCCAAAGAGGCGCTGACTCAACTAGAGCTGGCGACAGTCCTCTCCCGCGACAAACTCGAATCATTGCGCAAGGTTCAGGCCTCCGGTGTCGGTGATGCCGAGCAGTTGGCCAAGCAAGAGAAGCTGCTGGCTAGCGAGGTCAAACAGCTCGAATCTCAGCTGGTTCGCCAAGCCGCAACTCACACCAAGCTGGGAGTAGGGCTCAAGCAGTCAGGCATCGATACCCGCAATCTGGGCACCGAGCAGAATCGCCTGCAGCGCGAGATCAATGAAACAGCCTCCCGCACCGAGAAGCTAGCCAGAGAACTGACGGGCAGTACGGTCGCGGCAGCATCGTTCGGGTCGTCAATCGGTGGTGT
>NZ_BAAGVN010000054.1:0-1242 GCF_054780855.1 Pseudaeromonas pectinilytica | reverse complement strand
CCTGTCTGAGTCCTGGGATGACGTCTCTCTGGAGCGCGCATTTCTCAAGACCTGCTCTGTCCATAAAACTCAGCACAAACCCATTCCAAACTGGGCCTCGCTGCATCAGGAGCTCAAAAAACCTGGTCAAAAAGGCGTGACCCTCGAGCTGCTATGGCAGGAGTACGCTGAGCGCCATACAGGTTCCCACTACAGCTACAACCACTTCTGTCGGCTCTATAAAGAGTGGTCAGCCCTGCTGCAACCATCGATGCGTCAGACTCACATCGCGGGCGAAAAACTCTTTGTCGACTACTGTGGCCAGACCATGCCGATTGTCGATCCGCACTCCGGCGAGATCCTCTACCGGGCCCAGATCTTTGTCGCCGTGCTGGGGGCTTCCAATTACACCTTTGCCGAGGCCACCCGCTCCCAGCAGCTCGATGACTGGGTGATGAGCCACAAGCGCGCCTTCGAGTTCTTCGGCGGCGTACCGCAGTTGGTGGTACCCGATTGCCTCAAGAGTGCCGTCAGCGTGGCGCGCAAAACCGATCCGGATCTCAACCCCACCTACCAGATGCTGGCGGCCCACTTCGGTACGGCGATCATGCCCGCCCGGCCCCGCAAGCCGAAGGATAAGTCCAAGGCCGAGGTGGGTGTGCAGATCGTCACGCGCTGGATCCTGGCAGTGCTGCGTCATGAGGTGTTCCATAGCCTGGCTCAGCTCAACCAGCGGATCGCTGAACTGCTGACCCGGCTCAACCAGAAACCCTTCCAGAAGCTACCGGGCTGTCGCGCCTCACTGTTTGCCGAGCTCGATGCCCCGGCACTCAAGCCGCTGCCCACTTACCCCTATCACTACACCAAAGTGGTGTCGGTGCTGGTAGGTAAGGACTACCACGTCGATCTGGAAAAGCACTATTACTCAGTACCTTATGCCTTGCAGGGCAAGCGGCTGGAGGCTCATCTGGCCGAGCATACCGTCACCCTGTATCACACCGGCNGCCCGAGCGTCTGCTCGGCTGGGCGGCGTCCATCGGACCTTACACCACGCATTGGGTGGATGGTTTTATCCGGAATGTGGCGCATCCGGCACAAGCGGTGCGGCCTTGTCTGGCCTTGCTGGGGCAGAGCAAAACCTATGGCAAGGAGCGGCTGGAAGCGGCCTGTCTACGCGGTCACCTGACCGGCGCCAACCGGCTGCACAACATCCGCAGCATGCTCAAGAACGGCCTGGAGCAACAACCCATCGCCAACACGCGA
>NZ_BAAGVN010000053.1:0-18639 GCF_054780855.1 Pseudaeromonas pectinilytica | reverse complement strand
TTACACCTCCAAGTCATCCCATCACCACCACGGTGACCGGATAGCGCCTGTCACGGCGCTGCGCGCCATGCCCGGCGCACATATAAAAACGGACAGCACAAGGGCTGTCCGTTTCAGGTTACCGAGAAGGCTTATGCCTTGAGCAAGTAGGCACGCAGAGCACTAAAATCGGCATCCATCTCATCGGAGAGCAAAGCCAGATCCGCACGCTCCGCCAGTGGCGCCGGTAGATCCAGCTGGATGTTCAGGATCGACTCCACACTCTCTTTGAACTTGGCCGGATGGGCCGTACACAGGAAGATACCCGCTTCATCGGCCGTCAGCTCGCTCTGCAGCAGATCCCAGGCAATGGCACCATGGGGCTCACACAGATAACCTTGGGCATACAGACGCTTGAGCGCATCTTCGGTTTGGGCATCGCTACGCGAACCGGATGCCAGGCTTTGCAGATCCCAACCCTTGACCTTGAACAGCTCTTCCACGCGAGGCCAGTTATTCGGACGACTGACATCCATGGCATTGGACAAGGTGGCAACCGTCGCCTTGGGATCCCAAGTGCCCTGCTGCAGATAGCGAGGCACGGTATCATTGGCATTGGTGGCGACCATGAAACGCTTCACCGGTAAGCCGAGCGCCTTGGCAATCAGGCCAGCGGTCAGGTTGCCGAAGTTACCGGACGGCACCGCAATCACCGCCTGAGCGCGCTTCTCGGCGGGCAATTGTGCAACTGCCTCGAAGTAGTAGCAAACCTGGGCCAACAAGCGACTGATATTGATCGAATTCGCGGAGTTCAGGCCAATCGCTTTTTTAAGCTCTTCATCATCAAACGCCTGCTTCACCAACGCTTGGCAATCATCAAAAGCGCCATGAACCGCAATGGTGCGAATGTTGCCACCCAGGGTACAGAACAGTTTTTCCTGTAACGGACTGATCTTGCCCTTCGGATAGAGGATCACTACCTCGATATTCGGCAAACCGTAGAAGGCATGTGCCACCGCAGCTCCGGTATCCCCTGAGGTAGCGGTCAGGATGGTGATCTTTTTACCATCCGACACCGCCATCAGCGATTGCGCCATGAAACGGCCACCGAAATCCTTGAATGCCAGCGTCGGACCATGAAACAGCTCGAGGGCATACTGATTCATGCCAACCTCAACCAGCGGAGCCGGAAAGGTGAAGGCATTGGCAACCAGCTGAGCCAGCTCCGGCAGTTCATCCCCCAGCAGATGGCGCAGAATGATCGCCGAACGCTCAACCAGCGGCTTGGCCAGCAGAGCCTCCACATCCGCCAGCGGAACTAGGCTATCTGGAAAAAATAAGCCTTGCCCACGCCCTAATCCCTGCTTGACGGCTTGCGCGAAATTAACCTGTTCACTGTGATCTTTGATGTTGTACAGCTTCATAATCCTGTGTCCCTTACTCGATTACATTCACCGTGGTGCCCGCACGGTCGATACGACACACGTGGCAGAACCCGTCCTGATTCTGGATGAAATTGGCTTCCAGCCACTCCTGCATACGCAGTGCTTGTTGCCTGTCCGTCATCACCACAAACACGCTGGGGCCAGATCCTGAGATCCCGGTTGCCAATGCGCCCGATAACGCGGCATGCTGGCGCACTTCGTTAAAACCAGGGATCAACGCCTGGCGATAGGGCTCGGCGATGACATCCTTGAGCACGGCTGCGGCCAATTGATCCTGTCCGGTATAGCTGGCATGGATAAAGGCGGCTAAGCGACGACCATAAGTCAGACAATCACTGCGCCGATATTGTGCCGGCAGGATAGCGCGCGCTTCTGCGGTACTGATGCTGATCCCCGGATAACAGGACACCCAGTACCAGTGCTCGAAATCGGGGATCGACTGGCTGATGACTCCAGCTTCCTCGATCATCAGCTGGATCCCCCCCAGATAGCAAGGAGCAACGTTATCGTAATGCACGGAGCCGGAAATACTGCCTTCCAGCTCCCCCATCAACAACAGTTGCTCGTCTTTATCCAGAGCAAAATCGTGAAAACCGTTCAGGCCTTCCAGCGCCGCCACTATGCTCGAAGCACTGGAGCCAAGCCCTGAGCCGATGGGCAAATTCTTTTCCAGCACCATATGCAGCGGCTGAATGCTGCGGCCTTTTTTCTTGAGCGCTTCGGCATAACCCAGGTAACAGGCATAGACGATGTTCTTCTGTGGATCGGCAGGCAACTTATGGGCAAAACGGCCCCGGCATTCCAGCGTGAAGGCTTGCGCACTGGCGTGCACTTCAACCCGATCACCGAGTAAAGATCCGTCAATCGGGGCCAAAGCAGCGCCGAGTACATCGAAACCGACACTGACATTCCCTATCGATGCGGGTGCATAGGCAACAACCGCCATATTAAACCTCCTGTTTCCAATTCAGGGTGCGCAGCAGATCTGCAAACACCCCAGCCGCTGTGACTTCAGTTCCAGCTCCATAGCCACGCAGCACGAGAGGAATCGGTTGATAATAGGTCGAGAAGAACGCCAGAGCGTTTTCACCATCCTTGACCTTATACAGGGGATCATTTTCATCCACTGCCTTGATGGCCACCTTGCACTTGCCATCCTTGATGGAGCCGACGTAGCGCAAGACTTGGCCCTGTGCTTTGGCTTCTGCCACCTTGCTGGCAAACCAGGCATCCGCTTCCGGCAAACGACGGATAAAGCTCTCGGTATCGCCGCTGGCATCAAAACCAGGCGGCAGGGCTTGTTCAACATCAACATCAGCCAAGTCGAGCACCATACCGGCCTCGCGTGCCAGGATCAGCAGCTTGCGCGCCACATCCATGCCACTGAGATCATCGCGCGGATCCGGCTCGGTAAAGCCCTTGCCCTTGGCGGTCAGAGTCGCCTCAGAGAAGCTCATCCCCTCATCCAGCTTGCCGAAGATAAAGGACAAGGAACCTGAGAGGATACCGTCAAAGGCCTTGAGCTTGTCACCTGCCTTGATCAGGTTCTGCAGGTTTTCGATGACCGGCAAACCAGCACCCACGTTGGTTTCGTACAGGAACTTGCGGCGCGTTAATTGTGCGGTTTTACGCAGCTCACGGTAGTAAGCCATGGAGCTGGTATTGGCTTTCTTGTTCGGTGTGACCACATGGAAGCCAGCCGCCAGGAAGTCAGCATACTGGTTAGCCACAGACTCATCAGAGGTACAATCGACGATCACCGGATTGATGAGGTGACTATCGTCGACCAATTTTTTCACCGCACCCAGCGTGAAACCGTGGGCTGCCTCTTCGAGCAGAGCACTCGTATTGGCCAGATCCAGGCCATCTCGATTCAGTGCTAGTTTACGGGAGTTCGCCAGACCAACCACACGCAAGCCGATGCCCTGTGCGGCCAGCACTGGCTGTTGGCGACGGATTTGCTCCAACAAGGCACCACCGACACCGCCCAACCCCACCAGGATGAGATCGATAAACTGCATGCTGGTGAAGAAGTTCTGGTGACACGCCTTGATGGCCTCGTTGACCTTACCCTTGGTCACGACCGCAGAGATAGAGCGCTCACTAGAGCCCTGTGCTATGGCGACCACATTGATGTTACCCTGCGCCAGCGACAGGAAGAAACGCGCCGCAACCCCCTTACTGGTACGCATGCCATCCCCAACCACAGAGATGATGGCCAGCTCATGACGCATCTCGATCGCTTCCAGCAATCCGGCCTTCAGCTCCAGCTCGAATTCCTCTTCCAGGATCAGACGGGCTTTCTCCGCATCGTAGGTATGAATACAGAAGCTGATGCTGTACTCGGACGAGGACTGGGTGATCAGCGTAATGGAGACACCAGCGCGGGAAACCGCGGTGAAGATACGACCGGCCATGCCGACCATGCCTTTCATACCAGGACCGCTGACGTTGATCATGGAGATCCCGGCCAGATCGGAGATGCCCTTGACCGGCAGCTCGTCATCGCCCTGCTCGGCAATCAGAGTGCCCTCGCCCTGCGGGTTGAAACTGTTCTTGATGAGGCAGGGAATATGGAATTGAGCGATGGGCGCTATGGTCCGCGGGTGCAGAACCTTGGCACCAAAGTAGGAAAGCTCCATCGCCTCCTTATACGACATACGCTTGAGCAGTACCGCATCCGGCACCAAGCGCGGATCGCAACTGTAGACGCCATCCACATCGGTCCAGATTTCACAGCACTCGGCGCTGACGCAGGCGGCCAGACAGGCCGCGGAGTAATCGGAGCCGTTGCGGCCTAGCAGCACCAGCTCACCCTTCTCGTTACCACCGGTGAAACCCGCCATCAAATAAACGGCTTCGGTCTTGAGCGGCTCGGCTTGGAAACGGGCACGGGAAACATCGATGTTGACGTGGGATTCCAGGAAGCCACCTTCAGCCAGCAGCAACTTGACCGGGTCAATCAGCACTACCTCATGACCTCGAACACTCAGCAATTCATGCATGCAGGCAATAGAAAGGGCTTCACCGCGGCTGAGGATCTGCGCCTGAATATTATCCGGGCATTGACCCAGCAGGGTAATGCCTTGCATCTGCCGACGGACACCGGCAAATTCTAGCTCCATTCGCGCCTTGAGCTTGCTGTCATCCAGCGCTGGATATTTACTCTTTAAACCAGCAATCAGGTGGGTGAAGATCCCTTCAATCTGCGCCAGAGTTTCTGAGGCATCCAGCCCCCGGCTCGTCTGTTCCACCAAGGCGACCAAGTGATTGGTTACTTTGGCCGGAGCTGACAGTACCAACGCCACCTGAGCTTGCTGCTGGTTGTTAACCACAATGTCCGATACCCGCAAAAAACGCTCGGCATCAGCCAGTGAAGAGCCTCCAAACTTCAAAACACGCATACACATCTCCCTGTAACGAAAAAGCCCGTACCTTAGGGGTACGGGCTTTTGAAATTTCTGAACCTGTTGTCAGTGCACTCAGCAGCCCGCGCCGATACCACCCAAGGTGGTGCCGGTAATGGTAATTGTGGTGGTGCGGGTGATCACTGACAGCATGTTGGAAATCAAACCTGAATGAATAAACGCGCTTAGCAATACCGGATTGCCCTGGTGCCTGTCAATCTATTCTTGAATTTGCCAACGCCTTGGCCAGATCCTTGCACAGCAGATGTAACAGGTTCATATCCCGTTGTGCCAGCATAGGAATACCATCAAGCACCCACTTCCTTAGCTTTTCATCCTGAGATACACCGATTGCATCGAGTATTTGTTCTGATTTATGTTGCAGGGCATGGACCTGAGCCTGCTCGGGCTGAACGGCCGGTTCGCAGGATATTTCCCCATCGAACAATGCGGAGAGCTCATAGGCATATAACATGATGGCCTGCCCCAGATTCAAAGAAGGGTAACCCACTCGCAACGGCAAATAGCTAACCAGATCCGCTTGTGCCAGTTGGGTATTGGACAAACCGGACTCTTCGCAACCAAACAGAATGCCGATACGGCGTAAACTTGGTTTGTTGCGGATCTGCTGGCACACCTCATCCGGCGTCAAATAACGGTAGTGTTCGCCACGCTGGCGCGCCGTTGTGGCAACCACCAGATCCAGATCAGCCAAAGCCTCTGGCAGAGCATCAAACCGTTGCGCACTGGTCAGCAACTCCTGTGCACCATGAGCAACCCAGTGCGCCTCATCCCGGGTATGCACGTCACTGGCGACAATCCGCAACTGTGCAAAGCCCATGGTCTTGAGAGCCCGTGCCGCAGCACCGACATTTTCCGGTCGCGCCGGTGCCATCAGGATAAAAATGAGTTCCATAGCATCTCCCTCTCCCACGAGGGCGCCAATCTAGCGTCAGCGCCTGGGGAATACCAGCGCTTGCGCGATTATTCCCATGGTGCCGCGGAGTGACTGACCATAAATTATAGCTTGGCTCACTGATCCTGGGTCGTAGCTGTGCCATGCTTATCCTCACTGTACGCAGGGAGTCCCATGAACCGACAAGGCAAGCGTCTCTTATTTGCTATCTGTATGCTGGCCATGATGGGCCCGGCAGAAGCGGTCGCGAACGGCTTTGAATCAGGGAAAACGGCTCTTGGCGAACATATCTATGTCAGCTCCTACACACCTTCTCTGCTCGAGCAAAATTTGTACGCCAAACAACAGTTGATCTATGACTGGCAATTCAAGGGCGGCTATCAGGAGAGCTGGAAAGGTTGGTACTCCTTCTTTGAAACGGGCGCCGCTAAGCCCAATATGGATGGCATCACGCAACAGAACTATCAATTCAGCTCCGGTGTCGGTTACCACTGGAATGACAACCTGATCCTCTCCAGTAGCATGCGGCAAGTTTTTGCTGAAACGTCCGATACCCAACTCGAATTCAGCTCAACCCTGCTGTTAAGTCAAGCCTTGAGCGTGCAGGCAGCCTATGGCCTTTCCAAAGATGAGAGCCTGCAAGAAATTGCCGTGGGCCTCGCTTACCAGTTTTAACCGCACCGCCACCCCACTCGGCTTTTACGAGTAATCACACTTCAGTCATTTGAGCGTCCGATTAAAGTTGATATACGTCAAACAAGCTCTCGATTCTTGCCCCTATCCCCTAGCCAGCTATTGTTAACCGCCTGTTACTTGATACATTCCTCAGCCGTTGTAAACGGGTTTCCTTAATCCCTTGTTCGGGCCAAGTAAGCCCGAGTAATGAGACCACAGCGTCAAAATCATCGAAAAAATAGCTTGCTGCACTAAGCGCTGTGAACAACTCATCGCCTTTAGTAAAACGAAATGTTAAATTTTCTGTTAGTTTTTAACCTCCCGGGTAATGTCCATGCACACACCACAGATCCTGATCGTCGAAGACGAGCTCGTGACACGCAATTCTCTGAAAAGCATCTTTGAAGCAGAAGGCTACGATGTGCTCGAAGCCAATAATGGCGATGAGATGCATGAGGCTTTAACGGACAATGATGTTGATCTTGTCATCATGGACATCAATTTACCGGGTAAAAATGGCCTGTTGCTTGCTCGTGAGCTACGGGAAAAGGGGCAAACCGGCCTGATGTTCTTGACCGGACGCGACAATGAAGTGGACAAGATCCTTGGCCTGGAAATTGGCGCTGATGATTACATCACCAAGCCATTCAATCCTCGTGAACTAACGATCCGGGCCCGCAACCTGCTCAGTCGTACTCGTCGTGGAGAGGACGCCTCTGGTACTGCGACGAACCAACAACAAAACTACCGCTTCAACGGCTGGACTCTGGATATCAACAGCCGGAGCCTGATCAACCCATCAGCCGAGTCATTTCGTCTTCCGCGCTCCGAGTTTCGCGCCCTGCTGCATTTTTGTGAAAACCCGGGCCAAATCCAGACTCGTGCCGACTTATTACTGAAAATGACCGGTCGAGAACTCAAACCACATGATAGAACTGTGGATGTCACCATCCGGCGGATCCGCAAGCATTTTGAATCCGTGCCAGATACTCCGGAAATTATTGCCACCATCCACGGTGAGGGCTACCGCTTCTGCGGCACACTGGAAACCGAATAATTCGGCACCCTCATCCTGATTGATGATGACTCCGGGGCGCACTGCGCCCCGGAGTCATTTCAGCCCTACTATTGCCACGCATCATGTGCCAAACATCATGATCCTGCCTGCTATATCCGACATCCACTACGCTTGAACCTGGTGTTAGCTATTTTTTAGCTATGGATAGCAGCCATTTAGCCATCCAGACATAGAAAAGTCCGTTGACACAAGTCTGTGAACGCCATAGCATCTTTTACCATGATTACTGGCATATCTAGCCAGTTTGGCTGCAGCTCCAGTCATAACCAGTGACAGACGCCGCCGTAGCATGAGATTAACCATGATTAAACTAAGTAAAATTGCAAAAACATACGGTCAAGGCTCCCAGGCCGTGGTCGCCCTCAAACCCACCGACCTGCAGATCGGCAAGGGGGAAATCTTCGGGGTGATTGGCGCATCCGGGGCTGGTAAAAGCACCCTCATTCGTTGTGTCAATCTTCTGGAGCGACCAACCTCAGGCCATGTCGAAGTCGATGGTATCGAATTAACCGCGCTGGCGAATCATGAGCTGACCCTGGCCCGTCGCAAGATTGGCATGATCTTCCAACACTTCAATCTGCTCGCCTCGAGAACCGTATTCGAGAATGTTGCGCTACCTCTGGAGCTGGCAGGCATAGATAAAGCCGGTATTCAGCAACGGGTCACCAAGCTGCTCGATCTGGTGGGTCTGAGCAATCGAGCCCATGCCTATCCATCTGAACTCTCTGGTGGACAGAAACAACGAGTCGCCATCGCTCGAGCCCTGGCTCCTGAGCCCAAGGTGTTGCTGTGCGACGAAGCCACATCGGCGCTGGACCCACAAACCACCCAATCTATCCTGGCCCTGCTCAAAGAGATCAATCTCAAACTGGGTCTGACCATATTGCTGATCACCCATGAAATGGATGTGGTGAAGAGTATTTGTGATCGGGTCGCCATCATCAGCGAGGGGGAGTTAATCGAACAAGGGGAAGTCGCTTGGTTCTTCTCTCATGCCAAGACCCAACTGGCCCAAGACTTTATTCGCTCCACCATTCACTTACCGATCCCCCAGGAATATCAGGCCCGGTTGCTGGACCAGCGGATTGAGCAGAGCTGGCCCTTACTGCGCCTGGGCTTCAGTGGTAACACGGTCGATGCGCCGCTGATTTCCCAAGCCAGCCGCCAATTCGGAATCGATGTTAGTATTCTCAGCGCCGACATTGAGTACGCTGGTGGCGTCAAATTTGGTTTCCTGCTCGCCGAACTGTTTGCCACACCGGCCGCGACGCAACAGACCATCGATTTTTTCCGTGAGCACCAAATCCAGGTAGAGGTATTAGGCTATGTCCGCAGCCATGATTGATTTGTTACTCCTGGCCTTGGGTGAAACCATCCTCATGGTCGCAGCGTCGGCACTGTTCAGTGCGTTATTGGGTATTCCATTGGGCGTGGCCTTGCATGTGACCAAAGCCGGACAAATCCTGGCCCAACCGAAACTGCAGCGCCTGCTGGGCACCCTCGTCAATATCGGCCGCTCGGTGCCATTCATTATTTTGCTGGTGGCCATCATTCCGTTTACCCGACTCATCGTCGGAACCAGTATCGGTACGGTTGCCGCCATAGTCCCCCTTACCGTCGGCGCCATTCCGTTTGTCGCGCGCCTGATTGAGGGCGCCCTGATCGAGGTACCATTCGGTCTTCAGGAAGCCGCTCAGGCCATGGGAGCAAAACCACTGCAGATCATCCAGAAAGTATTACTACCCGAAGCCTTGCCCGGGATTATCAATGCTCTCACCATCACGCTGGTAACCCTGGTGAACTACTCGGCGATGGCGGGTGCTATCGGTGGTGGTGGCCTGGGGGATGTGGGTATTCGCTACGGCTATCAACGCTTTGACCCTGCCATTATGCTGGTCACCGTGGTGATTCTGGTGCTGCTGGTGCAACTGATCCAAGGACTGGGTGACCGTCTGGTCAAACGTGTCGATCATCGCTAAAAATCGAGTTTTATCCAACAGGAGGTTTCCATGAAATATGCACTACATACTGCCGCCGCCTTGCTCTCTGCATTGCTGATCTCGGGATGTGGCAAAGATGCACAAGACAACCATATCAAAGTCGGTGCGATTGCCGGTACCGAAGCGCAGGTGGTGGAAGTAGCCAAGCAAGTCGCCAAAGAGAAGTTCGGCCTGGAAGTCGAAATTGTCAGCTTCAGCGACTATGTCACGCCCAACGTCGCGCTCAACGATGGCAGCATTGATGTCAACGCCTTCCAACACAAGCCTTACCTGGATTCACAAATCAAGGATCGTGGCTACAAACTGGCGGCTGTGGGCAATACGTTCGTCTATCCGATTGCTGGCTACTCCAAGAAAATCAAGACCATAGCTGAGTTGAAAGAAGGCGCCCAAATCGCGGTCCCCAACGATCCGACCAACCTCGGCCGCTCTTTGCTGCTGCTGCAAAAGCAGGGCATCATCCAGCTGAAGGCAGATGTCGGCCTGAATGGAACTGTGCTGGATATCGTCGGCAATCCGAAGCAAGTCAAGATTGTCGAACTGGAAGCGGCGCAACTGCCACGCTCCCTGGATGATGTGGATCTGGCGATTATCAACACCACCTATGCCTCGCAAATTGACCTGTTGCCGACTCGGGATGGTCTGTTTGTCGAAGACAAGGACTCACCTTACGTGAATCTGGTGGTGGCTCGTGAAGACAACAAGGATGCAGAAAAGGTCAAACAGTTTGTTCAGGCCTATCAAAGCGATGAAGTCTACAAAGCCGCACAAGAGTTGTTCAAAGGCGGCGTCGTCAAGGGCTGGTAATACGACAACCCCGACCGTGTAATTTTTTGTAAATGCGGTTAGAATCCACAGAAAGGTCACGAAAGCGTGGCCTTTCTTTTTTTCAGCCGCTATTGTTGAGCTGAGCATGATGAACACGATAACTAACTAAAAAAACTGCACGGATCACGGAAGTTACCGCCATGAAAGACTGGTATTTGGCATATTGCCGCCATCGCGAAGAGGGGAGAGCCAGCATGCACCTGAGAAATCAGGGTGTGGACAGCTACTACCCCATGGTTCAGGTCGAGAAGTTACAGCGGGGCCACCGTGTCGCACGGATGGAGCCCATGTTCCCCTCCTATCTGTTTGTGCAAGTCGATTTGGATACCTTTCCCCCCTATCGCCTGAACTCCACCCGGGGTCTGCGTCATATGGTGCGCTTTGGTAATCAATGGACCAAGGTTCCCAAGGAGCTGGTCTATTCGTTGATGTGTCACGAAGATAGCGACGAGGTGCGAGCGCTGCTGAGTCAGTTACCCTGCAGCGGTGATAAGGTACGGATCAACGAAGGCGCCTTTGCCGGACTCGAAGCCCTCTATCTGGAGCCGGACGGCGATCAGCGCTCCTATCTGCTGCTGGAGATGCTGCATAAGCAGTTCCAACACAGTATCGATAATCGCGCCTTTGCCCTGATCTCAGGCTAACCTTCACAACTTGATGACCAAGGGGACTCTAGCGCCCCTTGCGTCATCAGAAGCCACGCAGTAACCGGTATTCCGCCTGCACATAGGTATCGGTCATGCCACTGACATAATCGATGAGCAGACGCACCCGGTAATACCACTCCAGTTCTTCCCAACGAGCATCCTCGCACTCAAGATCCCTGACCGCCCGGCGATAGGCATCCAGATGTCGCCGCGATAAACGATGGGATAAACGTCGATGCAGCGCATGGCCACTGCCCTCGTCATCCGCCAGCAGCGCCATAAATTCGGCATGAGTCAGCGTCAGCAGTCGCCCATAACTATCCAGTACGCCGGTTAATGCCGCATATCCTTCCAGCTCCAGCGCTTCAATCTCACGACAACGAAAAATCCGATCCCGGGCGAGCTGACGCAAGAGTGACAGCAATTCGATGGCTGGATGACCGCTGGCCAGTAAACTGCCAGCGAAATGACCCTCCAGAATCGCGGACTCATGCTGCAGGTACTCCGCCACCACCACCCGGACCACCTCATCGGTCAAGCGCGCACGGAAGGTCGGAAAGAAGCCCTCTACGCTAGCCTGCGCCTCGGCCAGCAGCCCGGAGAGATACGCATCACCGTGCCAGACCGAGAGCAGGTGCTGTTGCAGCTCGAGCAGGCTCAACAAGCCACGATCGACCGCATCCTCCAGATCGGCGATGCAGTAACAGAGATCGTCGGCCGCCTCCATCAGATAAACCAGCGGGAATCGCTGCCCCACCTGCACCCCCAGCTGTTGCCGTAGCTGACTCACCAATCGGCGCTCACTGTAAAAATAACCAATCTTTTGTCCGGGTTCGGCGCCATCCCCCATGCCGACCGGCACCTTGATCAGGGTCGCCAGCAAGCTATAGGTCAAATCCATCTGTTGCAGGGAGTGCGCCAGCCGCAAGCTCTGGGCATTGCCATCAAACGCCAGCAGGTCCGGTTGGAGAGTCTGAGTCCATAGCTCACTCGGCTCCTGCGCCAAGCACTGGGCATAGAGGACCGGTAATTGCTGTCCCAGCCACTCCCGCAGCACCGACTCGCCAAAGTGGCCGAACGGTGGATTACCCACATCGTGGAGCAGACAGGCCATTTCCAGCAGATTCAACAAAGGCATTTCCGGTAAACCGGCATCTTCCTTGGCGCGGAGCAAGGCGCGACAAATCTGGCGCCCCACCTGCTGCACTTCCAGGGAGTGAGTCAAACGACTACGAACAGAGGCTTTGACATCCAGAGGAAAGACCTGGGTTTTTTGCTGCAAACGCCGCACCGGAGCGCTTTGCACCACCCGGGCTCGATCCGCTTCCGTCGCTTCCAGCAAGGAGTCGGCAGGCAGCTGACTAAAACGCGCCGGTTGCAACAACTGCTCATATCTCATCATCCGATGACTCTCCCGAACCCGTGATTATTTCCCACCATCAACTGGCCAACCAGGCTTTCAACTGCTGTAGATCGCTTGGATAGACACTCCGCAATTCAGCCACCCACGACTGGATCTGCTGCGACCACTCCGGCAAGTCCGGAGATTGGGCCTGCTTGGCCAATTGATGCAAACGCCGCAAGCCAATAGCCCCGACCGCGCTCTTGATCTTGTGCGCCTCACTGACGATCCCGTCCTGCTGGTGCGCTTCGAGCTGGCGCTCCAGCTCAGCCAGATAATCCGGCATCATCTGCGCGAACAGCTCCACAGCCCCGAGCAAAACCGGCTTGCCCACCATGTCGGCATAGTCCGTTAAAAAGGGCAGATCCAGAATATCCTCGAGCACCGGCGCATCGGCCGCGACAGCCGGTAGAGCCGGCGCAGCCTCAGGCGCTGCTGGATCCGCCTCGTGCGCCGCAGGCGCGAGAAACAGCTGGTGCAACACCCGCTTGAGATTGTCCACCGACAGCGGCTTGCCAATCACATCGCGCATGCCGTGGGCCAAATAAGTCGACTTGTCGCGGATCAGGTTGGCGGTTAACGCCACCAGCGGCGGCAGCGCCTCGCGCCCATGACGCTCCAGCAGCTGATCCGCCACTTCAAAGCCGGTCATGTCCGGCAACTGGATATCCAGCAGTACCAGATCAAAGGCCTCGGGTTGCATCAGTGCCAAGGCCTCCTCGCCGCAACGGGCCGGAACCACGCTGTGCCCCAGCTTTTCCAGCAAGGCGGTCGCCACCGTGATGTTCAGCTCCACATCCTCGACCAGCAGGATCCGCAGTGCCGGGGTCGTGAGCTCGATCTCCGGGGCTGGTTCCGCTAGCGACTCCACCACCAGCTCCAGGGTAAAGCAGCTACCATGCCCCTCTTCGCTATCCACCTCCAGCGTCCCGCCCATGGCTTCCACCAGTTGTCGGGACACCGCCAGGCCGATGCCGGTACCGACCGCATGCTTCTTGCCATTGACCTGGTAGTACATGGCAAAAATCTTGTCGAGCTCAGCAGCCGGGATCCCGACTCCGGTATCTTCAACCTCAAAGCGCAGGTGGACATGCTGCTCGTCTTCCTGATGCATATAGATCCGTAACGTCACCCCACCCTGTTCCGTGAACTTGATGGCATTACCGGTCAGATTCCACAGCACCTGCCGCAAGCGAGTTCCATCGGCCAAGACCCAGGAGGGAACATCACCATCCAGATCCACATGTAGATACAAACCTTTCTGCTCGGCCATCAGCCGGGTCAGAGACTCCAAATCGCTCAAGAATGCTGGCAAGTCGACCCGGGCGGGCGCGATCTGCAAACGATGGCGATCAATTTTGTCCAGATCGATGATGTCGTTGAAAATATTGCCCAGCGTGACGGCACTGACATGGATGGTATTGAGATACTGACGCTGTTCAGCATCCAGACGGCTTTCCTGCAAAATCCGGCTCAGGCCGACGATGCCATTGAGCGGGGTGCGCAATTCATGACTGATAGTCGAGATGAAGGTGGTCTTCTCGCGGCTCGCCTGTTCCAGCTGTTCCTGGTAGCGCTTGCGCTCGGTTACGTCGCGACCAAAACCCAGCAACCCCAAGCGGTTACCCCGCGCATCATAAAACGGCACCTTGCGCATCTCGAAGCAGGCGGTATGCCCATCGGGATAGCGCATCCACTGCTCATAGGTGTAAGTAGTGTCACTGGCAAAGACATGACGATCGGTTTCTACCACTCGGTCCGCCACCGCAGGCTCATAGATGTCATGGGGCGTCTTGCCAATCAATTCGGACTCTTTGCAGCCGGTCAATGTTTCCATCGCCAGATTACAGCCGGAGAACTCCCCTTGCGGGTTGCGGTAGTAAATGATGTCGGGCGAACTATCGATAAAGGATCGCAGCAGGGCGCTGCGATCTTCCAGGTCCAGCTGTGCCTGCTCCCGTCGCGCCACTTCGGCCTTGAGCTCGCTCATGGCCTGTTGTCGTGCCGCCTCGGCCCTGTGGGTCTCTTCAATCTGCTGATTCAGTTGGCTGATATTGCTGTGCAACTGCACATTCAACGCCTGATCCCGCTCCCGCATCTCCTGCAGTTTGCTAACCATATGAGTCAGCCGCTGCCGGGAATCTTCCAACTCGTCAACCACGGCGGTGAGAAAATAGGCCGCCCAGGGGGTGACCAGCAGACCAAAAAATACCGAGCGCACTATGTCGACCACATCGACAATGCCACGGAGCAACAGCGTCACTCCCATCTGGATCAGCACCGCCAGCACTATGATGAAGAGCGCCAGTAACAAGCTGAAGCGGATGATCCCCAGACGAGTCAGCCAATCCACATAATATTGGGCCCAGGATTTGATTTGCCGCATGCCAGTTCCTCGTAATACAACTCGGGCTATCATATCAACCCCAGGCCCGCCTCGGGCAGGATCCGCGCACAGTTAGTGGCAAATCCCGATAAAAACAACAAAGGGGCCTCTCGGCCCCTCAGAATTGCATACGGTTTAGCGTCTCGTGTCGACAGTCAACCCACCGCTTAGCGCGGTCGATCCGGCCGTTCCTGAGGCACCCCATCGAATAAATCGGGATGCTGCTGCGCCAGAGCCTTGAGCATACTCTTGGTCACCAGCGTCACCCCACCCTCGCTACGGTGAAAACGGCGGGCATCCTCCTCGGCATCCTCCCCGATCACCAGACCTGGTGGCAACTCGCACTGTTTATCAATAATCACCTTGTGCAGACGACAACCGCGGTGGATGACCACATCCGGGAACGCGACCACACCATCCAGCTTGCAGTTGGAGTGCACTCGCACCCCGGTGAACAACACCGAGTTGGCAATATCCGATCCACTGACGATGACGCCGCCGGAAAACACCGAATTCAACGAATTCCCGGCTTTCCCCTCGTAATCCTGCACAAACTTGGCGGGCGGCAACTGCTTCTGATTGGTCCAGATGGGCCAGCTTTCGTCATATAGATCCAGTTCCGGGACCACCGAAGCCAAATCCATATTCGCTTCCCAGAAGGAATCAACCGTACCGACATCACGCCAGTAACAGCAGTGCTCGTGTCCACGATTGCGCACACAGGAGAGGTTAAACGGATGGGCATGCGCCAGGCCGGCCTTGACCATTTTGGGGATGATGTTCATGCCAAAATCACGGCACGAAGTGTCATCATCCTGATCCTCGGCCAGCACTTGATACAAGAACTCCGCATCAAACACATACACACCCATGGAGGCCATCGAGGTCTCGGGATCGCCGGGAATCGTCGGCGGATCTTCCGGCTTCTCGACAAAATCGATGATGCGGCGACTCTCATCGACCTGCATGACACCAAACGCCGAGGCCTCCTGCTTGGGCACCTCGATACAGGCGACCGTCACAGGCCCGCCCAATTGCACGTGATCCATGATCAGCGTGGTGTAGTCCATCTTGTAGACGTGATCCCCCGCCAGCACCAGAATGTACTTGGGCGCATAATCGCGCACTATATCCAGATTCTGGAACACCGCATCGGCGGTTCCCCGATACCAGTTCACTTCGTCCACCCGTTGCTGCGCGGGCAGCAAGTCGATGAACTCATTCATCTGGTAGCGCAGAAAAGACCAACCGGCTTGCAGGTGACGCAACAGGCTATGGGACTTGTACTGGGTCACGACCCCGACCCGACGGACACCGGAATTGATGCAATTTGACAGTGCAAAATCGATGATGCGGAACTTGCCACCAAAGTGGACCGCCGGCTTGGCTCGATTATCGGTCAGCTGCTTGAGTCGACTACCGCGACCACCCGCCAGCACCAGAGCCATGGTCTGGTTCACCGCTTCTCGAGCCTGATTTACTGATCCTGGTCCAACAGATACCAATTTTATCTCCTTGTCGATTCTTATGAATAAGCTCGCAATCCTTGGCTCACCCTTACCTTACGGACTCGCGAGGCAGCTGTCGATGGACTGCCCTACCATCTTGCGCATCCAGGCCAACAGAAACTGTAAGTCAGCTCACGAAAGCGCTTTCAGTGCTTGATTGTAATATCACAAAAGTAGAGTTTTTGATCTGGTTTGCTATCGAAAAGAGACTAAAAAGGACAGTGGCTTCATATGAGGCAAGCACTACGGCTCGCAGCGCCTGCGAGCCATCAATGCCCAACGCGAGATCAGCTCAGGGCCGACCCTTGCCCACCGCTCAGCGCTAAAGCTTCCCCGATGGCGACCATGGCGCTCCAGCGGTTCTCGCACCACTCGGGCGCCAAGAGTGTCGGTTTGAGCGCCGAAGCGGAGACCCGGTGATAGACCACCTCTGCGGGCGTGTGCCGGATCATCGCCACCGCCGCCTCGACATACTCTTCGAGGGTCGGCACCTCAAGGCGTCCCGCGTGCCAGGCTTTGCCCAGAATGCTCCCCTCCACCACATGCAAGGGGTGCAATTTGATGCCATCGGTACCGGTACGAACCACCTGTTGCAACGTGGCCAGGCTATCCATGGCTACTTCTCCGGGTAGACCCACGATGAGATGGGTACAGACCTTCAGCTGCCGGGCCCGCGCCCGGATCACCGCGTTTTCATACGCCCGGTAATCATGGCCACGATTGATGCGTTTGAGGGTGGCATCATTGGCGCTCTGCAAACCCAGCTCCAGCCAGATCTCGAAGCCCTGCTGCTGATAGCCCGCCAGCAAGTCGAGAACCGCATCCGGCACACAATCCGGGCGGGTCCCCACGCACAGACCGACAATATCCGCCGCTTGCAGTGCTTCTTCATACATCTGGCGTAGAAAACCGACTTCGGCGTAGGTGCTGGTGTAGGCCTGAAAATAGGCCAGATAGCGCTTGGCACGGTTGGCCTCGCCGGCGCGCGCCAGTAGCTGGTCGCGGATGGGCAGGATCTGGGCTTGCTCATCGGCAAACGACGCCACATTGCAGAAGGTGCAACCACCACGTCCCAGGGTGCCGTCCCGATTCGGGCAGGTAAAGGCGCCATGCAGGGTGAGTTTATGGATCCGCTCGCCATAGCGGCTCTTGAGGTCATCCCCCAACATATGAACGTGCTGATTGAGTTGCATACCGGCTCCTGATGGTTGGCCGCGTATTGTAACGACGGAGCGCCAAGACAGAGATGATCCAGCGCAGGCCAGTGAAAGGCAGCAGGCCGAAATCGGTGGAACCAGGATGACGGCTCCGTTCCCCCCATACCGGAAGCAGCCACGATGGACCCCCGCACCTCATACCGCGGATAGATTTGCATATCTATGCACACACTCCTTCATTCATCGCCATTGGCAACCCCGCACAGCCTGTCGATCTGCCACTGGCAGACCGGCGTTTTGCAGCACAAAAATGTGTGCATAGTGCCCAAAATGGCAGGGTCGACTCGCGGTAATAGCCGCCTTGCCTATAGGAATCGGTCGGATGATTTCGTGATCGTTTCCGGCAAATTCATCGACCACACCCGAAACCGCTTAACATTGGCTACCGCTTCATAACGGGATGGCAACAATTGATATCCAGCGCTGACGTCATCGGTCCGCGGCAGCATGTTTCAGCGGGAGCCTGCAACGCAGCGTCTTACGCTGCCGCATCCGGTAGGGTGTGGAATGAATAGAAAATACAGAAATATGCAATCAATCGGGTAGCCGGAGGTTTCTAGCCCCCAGCCCCCACAACACCCTGCGTGCGGGTCCGCACAGGGCGTTTCACTTAGAATGGTGAAGCCGTATCCAACCATCGCGCAGCGCAAACAATCCTTGGGATTTCAGGTACGCGTTCGATAACGCCTGCTGGATCCCCGGGGTTTTCGAGCTACGCCATGGGCCTTTACTGGTGATGCCACACGCCACCGCCGTCCGGACGTGGACGCCCCGGCTCATCAGGTTCCGTACCTTGGTGCGCGGCTTTCGCCACTGCCGCCAGTAGGCCATCCGTATCCGGCGGCGGATCCATTGATCCAGCTCCACGCAGAGTTGATAGCAGTTGGCGATACCAAAGTAGTGGATCCAGCCTCGCAGGTATTGGCTCGTTTTGAAGAGTTGGTACTCCATCGCGACGCCCCAGTTGCGGTTGGTCAGTCGTCTGACTTGCTGCTTGAAACGCTGCAAGCTGTTCGGGTGGATGAGGATCCTCCCCGTCTTGAAGGTAAATCCGAGGAACTTACTCTCCGAGGTTTTGACGACATGGCTTTTGCTGGCGTTGACCACCAGTTTCAAACGCTGTTGCAGGTAGCGGCTGATGCTGGCCAGTA
>NZ_BAAGVN010000052.1:0-954 GCF_054780855.1 Pseudaeromonas pectinilytica | reverse complement strand
TGTTATTGAGTGATCGGCATGGATGTTATTACGTGATCGGCATGAATGTTATTGAGCGATCGCCATGCGTGGGAATATGCAGATGAAAACTATTGGCCTCTTCAATGCCTCGGAAACAGGCCAAACCATCCGAGACAACCAAGGATGATGGCTGCAGATGCTTCTTCGCCCATTGAGTTAGTTCCGTTTTCTTGAAGCCATTGACCGCACTGAATCGCATGCGGTTCGGGTGTCCTTCCTCGGTGAGGGATACGGCTGCAACAAATGGGCGTTTGCCTGCCGCTCCACGACCTACCTTTCCAGTTCTAGCTCCGCCCCAATAAGCATCATCAAGCTGGATGATGCCTGATAGCTTAACCTCATCATCACGCTCTTTCATGGCTTGCATCAACTTGTGCTTAAGTCGCCAGGTCGCGTTGTAAGAGATGCCAAGCGAACGTGATAACTCCAGAGCGGAAACACCATTTTTCTCTTGAGTGATCAGATAGATGGCCAAAAACCAGATGGTGAGAGGCAATTTGGAGTAGGCAAAAATGGTTCCAGCAGTCAGCGAGGTTTGTTGGTGACACTGATTACATTGGTAAACCGATCTCGAGTGAAGCCTGCAATAGTGGGTATGTCCGCAGTTTGGACATAGGAAGCCTTGAGGCCAACGAATATCAAACAGCCGTTGCTGACACCACTCTTCACTGCCATAACTCTGAATAAAGGCATGAATATTCATGCTTTTTTGAAACTGAACCTTGTTCTTGGCCATGATTAAACCCTCCAGAACAGGATACTTTAAGTATAGTCCTGAGGGGCTGAAGCATGGTGGTAATCAGGAAAAGCTATGTTCGCTCTGATCTCTGAATCAACGAATGGTGGTTCAATCATGTACAGGATCTTTAGCTACAACCAATTGAAATAGATAGAAAAAAGGCTTCGTTTGTGATCTGATTTAATCGCCAAAAA
>NZ_BAAGVN010000051.1:0-20383 GCF_054780855.1 Pseudaeromonas pectinilytica | reverse complement strand
GCCCATTCGGCAGGCCGTCAACTAAGCCCGCCCGGCGGGTTGGGGAGCGAGTATCCGACTTTGGATTTGATCAACAAGGCCGGTGGTGAACGACAAGGGTGTGGAGCTGGGTCGTTATAACCTCTCTGAACAGGGGAGACACACCGGTGTACTGATCGCCTCTATGGCTCGTAATGGCGGTGACTGGACCTTTACTGCCCACGGCAAGGCCTGCCAAGGTCGCATGGTGCAGGACATGCTGCGCGACATCCTGATGGAGATCGTGCAGTGAAGGAACTTACCCCCGGGGGCAATGCCCCCGTACCTTCCTCGCTGGTCACTGTCCGGGTTCAGACCGGCGTAGCTGCTGACATCGCCTCATTCCGTCTGTTCGATGGTGGGAAGGTCAAGGGCGATGCTGACTTCGTTTTCTACGGTCAGAAGGTCAACGATGACGGCTCAATCCGGCTGCTGACCGAAGGCGTTAACACGACTTTTGCCATCAATCTGCCCAACATCAATGCCTCGGTTGAGAAGATTGCGTTCAGCGCAACTTGCGATGCCGGCAAGACAGTTGCCTCTCTGGGCTCGCTGTTGATCACGGTCGAGGTTGCTGGTGAACCAGTGGTCAAGTGCGTTGTCGAACTGACCGGCCGTAGTGAAGCGGCTCTCATCCTGGGTGAGCTGTACCGGCGCAACAATGAATGGAAGTTCCGCTTTATCTCCCAAGGCTTCAATGGGGGCCTCAAACCCCTAGCTGAACACTTTGGGGTGGATATTTCAGAAGACCAATCCCCTGAGCCGAACCCCGAACCGGCACCGGCCTCGGCAACCAAGGTGAGCCTCAGCAAGGTTTCGCTGACCAAGGAGAAGCCGACTGTCAGCCTGAAAAAGCAGGATGACTATGGACTGATCCGCGTGAACCTGAACTGGAACCAGAGCGCTACCCACCGCGGAATCGTTGGAGGCCTGTTCGGCGCGAAGAAAGGGATCGATCTGGACCTGGGTGCCTTTGTCCGTCTCAAGGACGGCTATAAGACAGTGGTACAGGCCTTGGGCAATGGCTTTGGCTCTCTCCATGAAGAACCTTTTGTCGAACTGCAAGGGGATGACCGCACCGGTGCGGTCAGCGATGGCGAGTGGCTGCACATCAATGGTAAGCAGTGGAAGGATATTGATGAGGTGCTGATCTACGCCTTCATCTACGAGGGTGTTCCGAACTGGGATTCCACTGATGGTGTTGTGACCGTCCATGTTCCGGGGCAGGGCCCTATCGAATCACGGCTGACCGATGGCTACTCCGGCCACGGCATGTGCGCGATTGCCCGGTTGGTGAACACCGATGGTGCAATTAGCGTAGAACGGGTAAATCGCTACTTCTCTGGCCATCGCGATATGGATCGTGCCTGGGGGTGGGGATTTCGATGGACTGCCGGAAGCAAATAATTCACCACAACGAAGGAGGTGCAACATGTCCATATTTGACAAGTTCAGAGCCGGGTTCTCGGCTGGCCGGGATGAACTGGCAAAGCAAGTAGGGCGATTCAAGAATCGCAAGTTCCTGGAAGGCACCATTGCCGTGTGCGTTGGCGTGGCCATGTCCAGTGATGGCGTCAGCAGCGAAGAAAAGCAAAAGATGCTTGGTTTTATCAAGTCATCTCCGGAGCTGAAAGTCTTCGATACCGCTGAGGTGGTGGATGTGTTCAACACCCTGATGAGCAGTTTCGACTTTGACCAGGAAGTGGGCAAGGGTGAAGCGATGAAGCTCATCGTGCGATTGAAGGATAACCCTGACGAGCTGCAGTTGGCCATTCGGGTGGCTATCGCGGTTGCCAAGAGCGACAACGATTTTGACACCCACGAGCAGAACTACATCCGCAGCGTGTGTAACTTGGTCGGCCTGAACCCGGCTGACTTCGATCTGTAACCCAAAAGAGAGCAGCAATGGAATCAACACATATTGGCTTTCCCATTGAAACGGTAGCTGTGTTTGTAGGTCTGGCAGTGGGGGCCATCCTCATTGATATGTTCGCGCACCGGGATGACAAACCCATCCCTCTGAAAAGTGCCGTGCTTTGGACGATTTTCTGGATCGTCGCCGCAATGGGATTTGCGGGCTTCCTGTATGTTCATCACGGCGCCGAAGTGGCCAGCCTGTTCATCACCGGTTATGCCCTGGAGAAGGTGCTGTCTGTCGATAACCTGTTCGTCATGATGGCGATCTTCTCCTGGTTTGCCGTACCGGACGGCTATCGTCACCGGGTACTGTACTGGGGGGTGATCGGGGCGATCGTGTTCCGTGCCATCTTCGTCACCATCGGTACCGGCCTGTTGATGCTTGGTCCGTGGGTTGAGCTGGTGTTCGCAGCCATTGTTGGCTGGACGGCGGTGATGATGCTCAAGAGCGGAGACGATGAAGAGGAAATTGAGGATTACTCTCAGCATCTGGCCTACCGCATGGTCAAACGCTTCTTTCCTCTGTGGCCAAAACTGCGTGGGCATGCTTTCCTGCTGACTCAGCATGAAGTCGATGCCGAACTGGCCAAGCCGGAAAACGCTGACGTAACGGTTGGCCGTGATGGCAAGGCTGCGCGTTATGCGACCCCGTTGTTGTTGTGTCTGGCTGTGGTGGAGCTTTCCGATGTGATGTTCGCTTTCGACTCTGTGCCGGCGGTGATCGCCGTATCCAAGGAGCCGCTGATTGTGTATAGCGCCATGATGTTCGCCATCCTGGGGCTGCGGACCATGTACTTCGTACTCGAGGCGATGAAGCAATACCTCGTTCACCTGGAGAAGGCGGTAATCGTCCTGCTGTTTTTCATTGCTGCCAAGCTGGGTCTGAACGCCAGTGATCACTTCCTGCATCATGGGCTGTCAATCTCCGCCTCTACAAGCCTTATCGTCGTGCTGGTTGTGTTGGCGATGGGCATACTGGCGAGCTTTATCTTCCCCGAAAAGGCCGAAGAGAAAGAAGCCGAAGCAACCGATAACGTTTAACTGTCAGGCCAAGGTGGCCGAACTATGGAGTGTTTGAAATGAGTGTATCTCTGAGCAAAGGCGGTAACGTCTCTCTGGCAAAAGCTGACCCGACCATGACCAAGGTACTGGTGGGGCTGGGGTGGGATCCCCGCGCTACCGATGGTCAGGACTTCGACCTGGATGCTTCTGCGTTCCTGCTGACCAGTACCGGCAAGGTGCGCGGCGATAACGACTTTATCTTCTACAACAACCTGTCCGATGCCGCTCAGTCGGTGGTTCATGCTGGTGACAACCGTACCGGTGCCGGTGATGGTGATGACGAGTCTCTAAAAGTTGACCTGACCAAGATCCCGGCTGAAGTTGATAAGATTGCCTTCACGGTAACCATTCACGATGCCGAGGCTCGCCGCCAGAGCTTTGGCCAAGTCGGTGGAGCCTTCATCCGGTTGGTCAACGACGCGACCGGTGTTGAAGTAGCCCGCTACGACCTCAGCGAAGATGCCAGCACTGAGACCGCCATGATCTTCGGAGAGCTGTATCGTCACAACAACGAGTGGAAGTTCCGCGCCGTTGGTCAAGGTTATGCTGGTGGTCTGAAAGCCATGTGCGACCAGTACGGCATCAGCGCCAGCTAATCAGCAATATTTGGGTGAGGACAACCCCACCCACTAAATCTCATATCAAGGAGTAACAACATGGGTGTATCCCTGAAAAAAGGCGGCAACGTCTCCCTGACTAAAGAAGCCCCGACAATGAAGACTGCTATCGCAGGCCTGGGTTGGGACATGCGTGTAACCGACGGCTCTGCTTTCGACCTGGATGCGTCAGTATTCATGGTTGGTGCTGATGAGAAAGTGATTAGCGACGCGAGCTTCATCTTCTTCAACAATAAGACCAGCCCTTGCGGTTCTGTAGTCCATCAGGGTGACAATCGCACTGGTGAAGGCGCTGGCGATGACGAGACAGTGGCGTTGCACTTCGACAAGATCCCGGCCGAGGTGCAGAAGCTGGTATTCGCTGTGACTATTCATGAGGCCGAAGAGCGTAAGCAGAACTTTGGCATGGTGAGCAACGGATATATCCGTATCGTGAACGCTGACAACAATACTGAAATCGCTCGTTTCGACCTGTCTGAAGACGCCAGTACCGAGACCGCCATGAACTTTGGCGAGTTGTACCGACACAACGCTGAATGGAAGTTCAAGGCCGTTGGCCAAGGCTTTGCTGGTGGCCTGTCGGCTCTCGCCAAACAATACGGTGTAAACGTCGACTAATCACCAAAAAGCCCCGGTTAGCCGGGGCTTTTTACTTGTGACACGGATGTGTAAACAGATGAGTATGCACGATGCGATCCTGATAGTGGTCCTGGCCATCCTGCTCCTCGGTATTGTGCTTGGGTGTGGTTCACGCAGAAAGATCGTTGTGTTCTCGAATTATGACGATCTGGGATTGACCTTCCTTGCTCCTGTCTCTGCTTTCGTTATCGCCTACCTGTTCATGTTGTGTGGTGGTACGCAGAATGTCGGTCATTTAAAATTCCCAGGTTGTTTCCCACAATTATCTCCTTGATATGAATTCCCTCACCGCCAGAGCAATGAGAGAACGTTTTGGTTTAAGAGCGTGAGAGCAACTCTTGTTTTATTTTTTGATATGTTTCTTCGTCAATATCGCCTCTGGCGTAACGCTCCTTTAAAAGCTCAAGGCTGTTAACTGGTTTATTACTGTTGATTTGTTGGGATTTATTTTTCAGTAACAACTGAACTAATTTAACCAAGGCTAATATGATGACAGTCCATAGTAATAACGAAAATATCATGCCAAACGGTCCCGGAAAAAAAAGCCCAAAATCACACCAACCATTGCCCCAATAGCCAGAAGAGTGCATAGCGTTCATATTATTCACCTTAATAATGTTGTGATTGGCTACCCATCATATTTTGCATATTGGCAGACATTTGTTGCACCAATATCAAGTATTGCTCCTGTTGTGCCGGTGTTAATAGCTGATAGGCCTGGTGACGGGCTTTTAACATAGTAAGCATATTTTCGCTCATCACCCCTTGGCGCTTTGCGAGCATTGCTCTGGCTTTAGCTTCATCAAAGGTGGGTGCCGTGGTTAATGCCTGACATTCCGCCATATATGCTGGCATATTGGCCATCATCACTTGCCTGCCCGCCATTGCTTGGGTCATAATAGCCTGGATCTCTTGCTGTTGCTTAGTGCTTAGATCCAGCTGGAAGAACATTCCCATCATCATGTTGCCGCCCATCATGTTGCCATTCATCCCCCTGCAACCTTGCATCATGTTGCCCTGCATATTGCCATGTGCCAGTGCTAATGAGGCGGCTCCAAAAGTAAGACCGAGGGTTAAGGCTGCTGTTGTCAATTTGTTAGTTTTCATCTTTTACTCCACTTTTTAAATAAATTTGGGTATACGGATTTAATGGTTGATGGGGCACCTTCACCCCATCAATCTGATACCACCCTCAGATGGTTGATAGATCGACTCCGTAGTTGAGTTCCTCTGCGAAGTCCGGCAGTCCGTAACCGATGGTTTTCTTGTAGAAAGGAGAGACCTTCGCAGTCGGTGCCTTCTTCTTGTGCTTCGTGGTGTAGAGCATTCGTGCCCGCATCACCTCGGGAGTAACCGCGCCCTTCACGGTTCTTGTCCTTGGCCAGTCGGTTGATGGACTCCGTGTAAGCGTTGGTGACGGGCATGTCCGTCTCGAAGTAGGTCATGGTCTCTTCGCGCCAGTTTCCCACTGCCCTGACCAGATCGCTCCAGACTTCCTTTTGGCCCTTCGGGATGGTGGCTATCCACTCGTCCAGGGCGGCTTCTGCCTGGAGCCGTGTGGTGGCGTCCCAGATGCCGTAGAAGCGCTCCTTGTGCTCGTAGGCGGCCAGCAGTTGCGGGAACGCGCCTGTCCAAGTCTCCATGATGAGGCGCTCCCGGTCTGAGACTTCGTGAGCGCGTTTCAGCAGGATTTTCCGGTCTCCCTTGAGAGTCCGGCTCTGGGACGGTTTCAGCTCCTTTCTGAGGCCCTTGCGCACTCTCTCTAGGGCATCGTTGGCCATGCGCACCACATGGAACTTATCGACCACGATACGGGCCTGCGGCAGCACAGCCTTGACCGCTGCCCGGTAGGGGTTCCACATGTCCATGCTGACGATCTCGACCTTCTGCCGGTCTTTCAGCTTCATCAGGTAGTTGGTCACCACGTTCTGGCGGCGGGTGGCCAGCAGGTCGAGCAGGGTTCGCTCCTCAATGTTGGTCAGAATGCAGCGGTAGCGCTTGTTCAGGTATAGCTCGTCAATGCCCAGGATGCGGGGCGTCTCGAAGCGGTGCCAGCGCCCCAGGAACTCGGCGCGGGCGTTGAAGATGTCGCGCACCGTCTTCTCGTCCAGGCCGGTCTGTGCCGCCACAAAGGTGTAGGGGTGGTTGAAGGATTCCTTCTCCACGTACTCATGCAGCCGCAGTGTCATACGGAATCCGTCCACCATCTCCGGTAGCTGGGGCCTGAATGTTGTCTTGCAGGCCCGGCAGGTGTATCGGCGGCGGACCACCCAGAGAGTGACCCGCTTGCCGTGGATGGGCAGATCACGATAGGGAACGTCACGCTTGCCGAACCGTACGAACTCACCCTGCACGCCGCATTCCTCGCAGGCGATGGGATCGGGCACGTCCACCTGGAAGTGCATTTCGTCGTCGGTTGATTTGCAGCCCAGTACTTGGTATTGCGGCAGGTGAAGGATGTTGTCGGGAAGTTCGGTCATGGTGTTGTATAGGCGTAGGTGTCAGTCAGATCCATCCGGCTCGGCATTGGTGTTTGCTTTTTTACCCAACAAGCTGCTGGAAACTAAAAGTAAGGCACCGAGGACAATTGCAATATCAGCCAGGTTGAAGGCCGGCCAATGCCAGTCTCGCCAATAGAAATCAAAGGAATCCACAACATAGCCGCGAAAGACCCGGTCAATCAGGTTGCCCATGGCGCCACCGAGGATAAGACTGCAAGCGATGGCTTCTCCTTTATGACGATTTTCAAGGATCAGCTTGATCAGAAAAATCGAGACCACTACCGCGATTCCGATAAAAAAGTAGCGCTGCCAGCCTCCACCATTCGCAAAAAGACTGAATGCGGCACCGGTATTCCATACGTGTACCCAGTTAAAGAATGAGGTCACTGAAATAGACTCGCCATATGCCATTGATTGTTGCACCAGCCATTTTACGGCCTGATCAGACGCTGCCAGCAGGCCGGAGATGGACAACAGAGCGTACGGTGACAGATGTTTGCCAAAAATGGACATTGCTTAATCCTTGAGCGCCAGAATGCGTCTAGCACCGTTAAGTACAATTACCCCCGCGATGGTGCCGATAATCAGATCCGGATAATTGGACCCGGTCCACGCGACCAGAGCGCCGGCGGTGATGACCCCCAGGTTGATCACCACGTCGTTGGCCGAGAATATCCAGCTTGCCTTCATGTGCGCCCCGCCCTCCCGATGTTTGGATATGAGCAGCAGACAACTGGTATTGGCAATCAATGCGACGAATGCGATAGCCATCATCACCAGCGATTCAGGCTCACTACCGAATACAAAGCGTCTCACCACCTCTACGAGCACGCCCACAGCCAAGATCAGTTGCAGTACACCAGCAAGATGCGCGGCACGTACCTGCATTTTCACGCTATGTCCAACCGCATAAAGGGCAAGCCCGTACACCGCCGCATCGGCAAAATTGTCCAGGGATTCTCCAATCAGGCCGGTGGACTGGGCGATCAGACCGGCAGTCATTTCCACCACGAACAGAAGTGCATTGATGCCGAGCAACCAGCGCAGGGTCCCGGATTCTTGCGTGGCAGAGGCTGCCGAGAACTCGGCCGCCTTGATGGTCTCCGGATCGGCAGCGACACTTTCCTGAAGCGAGGCGCCTAGCTCCAAGGTCTTCAGCTTCGCGGTGACGGGCTCGACCTCACCGTCATGCACGACCTTCAACCGGCGGTTCGACAAGTCGAAGGACAGCGCCCGAATCTCCTCAAAGCCGTTCAGGGCTAGGCGAATCATTCGTTCTTCTGATGGACAGTCCATCTTCGGCACGGCATAAACACTGACCCATCTCCCTGGCGCCTCGGAGGAGGCCTGTATATCGGTATCCGCTGCGGACGTTGCATCACCGCCACAGGCACCACCACAGGATTTGCTCATGATACGACTCCACTTGAACAATGTTGTGGTACCATTTAAAACTATAAAGCCACTATAAGGTCAATAGAGTAAAGAATCCGTTGGGGAGGAGGCTGATGCGCATTGGTCAGTTGGCGCAGTTGGTAGGGGTCGAAACACAGACGATCCGCTTCTATGAACAGCAGGGCTTGTTGCCGCCGCCTGATCGGCAGGACAACGGTTACCGTGTATATACCGAGAAGCATGGTGAGGGGCTGGCCTTCATCCGTCGCTGCAGAATCCTGGGCCTGTCACTGGCTGAGATTCACGAACTACAGAGCTATCAGGACGACCCTCATCAGCCTTGTACCGCCGTCAACGCCTTGCTCGATGATCACATCTCTCATGTGCGGTCGCAGATAACCGCTCTGCAAGCGCTTGAGAAACAACTCGTTTCACTGAGAGCGAGTTGCAACGATGACCGGGAAGTTGAGGCGTGTGGGGTTCTTGCTGGAATTAGCGAAGGAAACATGCACCAGCAGTAGGTGAAGCATCAACCAGATAATCCGATGAGATGCCGGTCTGTCTCACTCTCATGCAAAGGTAAGATCAACCATTTAATCCGCTTACCCATAATAAGCAGAGGTATCGCATTACCACTGGCACGGATATTCGCCAATACCTCTAGCCCATCTTTGCCGGGTAATCCCAGATCCAGTAGTACCAGGTCATAATGCTGGCAGCTAAGCGCAGTGATGCCGCTAGGTCCACTCTTCACCCAATCGGCTGCATAAGACGCATCCTTTAAGGCGCCTTGAATAGCATCTCCGATCATGGGATCGTCTTCGATCAGCAAGACTCTCATTGCTTCTCCTTGCCATCTTCATACAAGGCGCCGTTGTTGCGGCTCCCTACTAGACGTTAGCCGTCGCAGCCGCAAAGCGACACGGTTTTGGCAGTTCCTCTCATGGAAAGTACTCACCGATCAGGCTTTTCCCTCTAACGCATCAAAAGTCTTTAGCAGGGTTTTCAGCGCCGCCTCACAGTCAGCTTGACTCGGCGAGCCGGCACGCAAAGCAGAAAGCGACTCATCAATGGCATTATCGAGCACATGCCAGTCTTTAACCGCTCGTGGTTTTAAGCCTGCCTCTTCAGCATCCCAAGCAACCTCCAAGTCTTTTATCCTAGCCTTGGCAGAGTGCAGATCTCCACTGTTTACGAGGATTGCTACGTCTTGGGCAATACTGTGAAAAACAGTGAGGTCGCCGAGTTTGGAACCCGCTTTAGACTGCGCCGATGCAGACGGTGTCGACTGCAAGTTGTCCTGTTCGGCTGGTTTGGAACAGCCCGTGACCAACGCCAGCAGTACGAGTATCGACGCAACGGTACCAGAACGAACCATTGGATGAAGTGCGCGCATGTTGTTTCTCCGTGATGTAAGAAATGAGGGTTATTTGGAGAACTGGGCTGAACGGGTTCCATTCATGCCAATTTGTGCAACAGCTACCAGCATGATGATTACGGAGAGAAAGAGCGCACTGGTCCACATCGCCCCCATGCCAAGGCTGCCATAGGTCTTCGCCTGAGTCAATTGGTCCCCGAGTGCCGCGCCAAAGGGACGGGTCAGGATATAGGCAACTCAGAAGGTGAGCACCGCATTACCACCTACTTTCCAGACTGCGTAGGTGATGCTGATCAGCACACCAAACGCGACCACCCCCCAGGTAAAACCTAAGCCCAGCGCCTCGGTTGCCAAGTCACCGGCGGCAGTACCCAGTGCAAACGTACAGAGGATGGCGGCCCAATAGAACAGCTCTCGGCGGCGTGTCACTATGTCGTGAATGGACAACGTCTGCTCGACTCGATACCAAATTAGAAAAATCGCTGCAAGCGCAACAGAGAAAACCGCTGTACTGATAAATAAGCTGACGCCCAGGTCATCGGTCAACAAGTCGGTGATTTGAGTACCGACCACGCTCACCAACACCACTGTCAGCCAGTAAATCCAGGGGGTATAACGGCGTGTACGCAATTGCACAAATAAAGCACATGCGAGCAATGCCCCCATGACAGTGCAGGTCACAGCTTGTCCAAAGCCCGCATTAACCGCAAGAAAGTCGGCCCCGGTCTCACCCACTGTTGTGGACATGATCTTGATGATCCAAAAAGACAACGCGACTTCTGGGACCTTATTAAGCCAGCTGGTTGATCTGCTCGTGA
Organism: Pseudaeromonas pectinilytica; assembly: GCF_054780855.1. NCBI lineage: Bacteria > Pseudomonadati > Pseudomonadota > Gammaproteobacteria > Aeromonadales > Aeromonadaceae > Pseudaeromonas > Pseudaeromonas pectinilytica. The sequence goes on along the minus strand of NZ_BAAGVN010000051.1, from coordinate 10,038 downwards.
TCAAATTACTCATGGTGTTTTCCTGTCTCGTTCAACGGATGTCCATTAGTCTGGGCCGCAGACTTAACTCGGACATAGGACGTCTGAAATTCGCTCTCCCGACAATTTGTTGATCGATGGCAGAGGTCAGCTGAAAAATAGGGGGCAGATACCAGGGTGATGCGCGTAACGTCAACCAAGCAACAAATGCAGCAACGGTGACAGCACCCAGCATATCGAGAGGGAAATGAACGCCGAGATAGATACGAGCCCACGCGATTGGCAAACCCAAGATGGTCAGACCAAGTCCTATCGTTCGTGGCCCACGTTGAAGCATAAGACTCAAGCTAACAGCCCACCACAGTGTCAGGTGGTCGCTGGGGAACGATGAATCCGCAGCATGGGAGAGGAACGTGTGTCCCAGCCCGATCATAAACGGCCGAGGATTCGACCAAGCCAGCCCAATAAGCTGGTTGATGATCAGACCAAATAATCCTGAGACCGTTGCGACAAGCATTGCCTTGCGGATACCCTCGTCCCCCCCCAGCCAGCCGATGCCTATCAGGCAAGGCACAGCCCAGATGAGTTGCTCGGCAAAGAAGATGGCTACTGTCAGCAATAAATCGTTTGGCTGCGCCGGGGCATTGAGCCAGAGAAACAGTGTTTGGTTGAGTGATTCCATGAGAACTCCGGGCCGGATCGCCAAACAAGGGGCAATCCGGCCTTGTTGGCGGGATATCAGTCCTGCTTGTCGTTATCATCATCCTGGTCCGCCTTGTCTTCGGCAGACGAGATCACTGACCCCTTGTCGGCATCGATCTTCACATCGAAAACCTTGACCCCATTTACAACTTCTACGTCATAAACCCAGCCTTGCTCTGAGTGCTCATACTCGGCGCGCGAGGCCTTACCGTTGATGTACTGCTCTGCGACATTAACAGCCTGACCAAGGGAGATCTTGGCCTGGCTGATCGACAGCGCATCGTCTGCTTTATCACCAGCGGCGGCATAGGCTACGGAACCGGTCGCGGCAATGGCGATGCCCAGTAGGGAAAGTGTGATATTACGGTTCATTTATTCTCTCCTGATGAGTGCAGGGATTTGCACTGTGGAGAGGATAGACAGGCAGACTTAGCTCTCACTGAGCTGAGAATGTGCTCGTTTTCAATGCTGAACGGTTTGCCAGAATTGCCTACGCGGCCTTAGCTAACTTGGGAGCCGGGATTAGTTGAGCACTAGCCATACGGCCTTAGCCCTATCATTTCGTATTCGCGCTTGCCCAATCCCGTACCGCCTGCGTGAACAAACGCAATGCCGTGGGTGGATGTCGATTCGACGGATAGTACAAGCAGGCACCAGGCACTGCCGGACTCCATTCCGACAACAAATGGATGAGACGCCCTGCCTCCAGATGCTGGATCACGTAATAGTCAGGCACCCACGCAATCCCTACGCCAGCTAACGCTGCATCAACCATCAGAGCAGGGGTGCTCAACGTGAGTGGGCCTGCAACGTCAATGTCAAAATTGGACACTCCTCGCACAAAATGCCAACGATATAGCCGTCCACCAGCAAAGCGAAAGCGGATACAGCGATGACTAGTCAGCTCTTGAGGGGTGGCAGGGATGCCATGTTGCGCAAGGTATGCTGGTGAAGCTACTGCCACAAGTGAATCGCCACCAGTGATCTAGACACTTCCTCGTCTGATCACTCACATACACCCTCAACAGAACTGCCTGAAAAATGGACATGTGTGGGCTTCCAGTATCCCTCTTTGATCGCGTCGATGGGGTTACCCTCGTAGCGTAGGCAAAATGGAAGCGCCTCGCAGGATAAGGAGAGGTGGGAGGTCGAGGGTTCTCAGAGTATCTCTGGAGTAGTATCTTATTGGCTCCCTACCGTCAAATGGGATAATGCTGTTAAGTAGGGCGTTGTGTAATACAGGATGTTGATTACACACATCTTCCTGCGGAACTGCGTGTGACGCCTGATGCAGTCATTGAACCATCTTTTTACAGAATTCCATGACTACAGCGACTCCCCCCAGGGAAGAATAATTCCAACTAACGTAGGGGCAAGACGACTCTGCTCCTACTTCAGGATCAAGGTTGTGTTATGTACCTTTCGGCTTTGAAAATCGAAAACTTTCGCCAGTTTGGTGCTGCAGGTCATGCGTTAGAAATCCAGTTCAACGAAGGTGTCACTGCCCTAGTTGGTGAAAACGACGCAGGAAAAACTGCCGTCATCGATGCGATCCGCTACGTTCTGCAAACCCGTGATGCTGAATATCTCAGACTGCAGATCGAGGATTTTCACATCGCCAACGATGGCACACAGGCGGATGCGATCACCCTCAGATGCACTCTCGAAGGACTTAGCCCTGTGGAGCTCGGGGCTTTCGCTGAATACGTGACTTACAAGGACGGAGTGGGAAGGCTATACGTTCACTGGTCAGCGAGCCGTATTGTTGCCTCTGCCTCAACCCGCAAATGGGTCGATATCTCAGTTCGTTCTGGTGAAAACGGAGAAGGACCATCACTGGACGTAGGTGTGCGGCAACTGCTAGCCACAGCGTATCTAAAACCGCTGCGCGACGCAGAGCGGGAGATGTCACCAGGCAGAAACTCCCGGTTGTCCCAAGTGCTGAGCAGTTTTCCCAATATTGACGCTGGCAACGTATTCGATCCCACGGCTCTTCCGGCTGCTCCCGCTGATGCTGAAGCCCTCAGCATTGCAGGCATGGGCGACTATCTTCGCCACCTGGTGAACAGTCACAGTGCCATCGTCTCCGCCCAGAAGGAAATCAACGACACGTACCTTCGCCCACTATCGCTCGCTGGCCAACCTCTGACGAGCCGCATAGGGTTCGGTGAAGCTGGAACGGATCCAGCCAAACTCAAGCAGATTCTGGAGCGCTTGGAGCTTGGGCTATTGGATCACGCCACGGGGGAAGCCCGTGGTGTCTACGGGCTTGGTTCGAACAATGTGCTGTTCATGGCCTGTGAACTGTTGCTTCTCGGCAAAGAGCCTGATGGGCTTCCACTGCTCCTCATTGAAGAACCAGAAGCGCACCTGCATCCGCAGCGCCAGCTCCAATTGATGGAGTTTCTGGAGGCTGCGGCTCAGCCAACTACAGGTTTGAGGCCGGTTCAAATCATTTTGAGCACCCACAGTCCCAACCTGAGCTCGAAAATTCCCCTACAGAACCTAGTTCTGATGCAGCGGCAGCAGGCGTTCTCTCTCGCGAAAGAGCAAACCTGCCTAGCACCAGATGACTATCGCTTCCTCAGTCGCTTTCTGGACGTTACCAAGGCGAGCCTTTTCTTCGCCAAGGGACTGCTCGTCGTTGAAGGCGATGCTGAGGCTATTCTGCTGCCGTCACTAGCACGACGTCTGGGGAGGGATCTCACCAAACACGGTGTTTCAATCATCAACGTGGGTGGTGTGGGACTACGGCGCTATTCAAAGATTCTTCAGCGCAAGGACATATCCAAGGGCGAGATCACCGTGCCTACGGCATGTATCACTGACATGGATGTAATGCCGGACTGTGCGCCTGAGATCCGACGCCTGAAAGACGTGAAGGGGGCAGTCTGGCCAGATATCGCGAAACGACGATGGCGCGCCATGAAAGACTTTGGTTCTACTTCGGAGGAAATTGCAGAAGGTCTCAAGAAACACCGCGAAAAACGCTGCGAAAGTGATGGACAATGTGTACGCACGTTCGTGGCCGATCATTGGACACTCGAATATGACTTGGCATTCAAGGGGCTCTCGAAGGAGGTCCATCACGCCGCATACTTGGCCATCTATGAGGAGAAAATCGACGATGGCACGGAAACCAAGGTCAGCCTGCTGAAGAAAGCGGACACTGCATTCCAAAAGATCCAGACGACCCATGCTACTGAAGAAGCCCGATGCTCTGCGATCTACAAGCTATTCAACAGGGCATCCAAAGCAATCGCAGCCCAGCACCTGATAGATTTTATTGACCAGCGCTTCGATGACAAAAGCCTGGACGCCAGCAAGCTTCAGGGCCTGCTGCCAACCTATGTTGTTCACGCGATTGAATATGCGACCCGGGGCTCTAACTCGACCACTACCAGTCCAGTTCATCCGATGACTATCCCCGCGGCACCTAGCTTTGAAGCCGAAGATTCGTTGGAAGAGGCCGCGAAATGACGCTCAACCAACTGGTTGCCCCTATCACAGATGCCGATGTTGACTGGGTCATTGAGTTGATGGGCTTGGAGGTGTTGGATGAACCCCGTCGCAATTTCTTGAAGTCCATGGATACCGTGGACCTGGCCGCATGTCCTGGGAGCGGTAAGACAACGCTTGTTGTCGCAAAGCTCGCGATCCTGGCTCGTCATTGGAAGAGCCGCATACAGGGTATCTGTGTGCTTTCGCACACCAATGCCGCCCGAGAGGAGATCGAGAAACGCCTAGGTGGCACAGACGTCGGACAACGGCTGCTGCGCTTTCCTCACTACATCGACACCATTCATGGCTTCACTGGCCGATTCCTGGCCTCGCCATGGTTACGTTCGAAAGGGATTGCCCTGCAGGCTATCGACGATGAAGCCACTCATAAGGCCCGTCGAAGGGAACTGACGAACAAGGAACACTACAGTGTACAGACAGCCTTCGAGATGAAGCACAAAAGCCCGTACACCTTACGGATCCGATCTGCCGATTTCGACCAGCCGCTTGGTGATGAAGACATTGGATTTGCACCTCATACGGCGACTTACAAGAGTGTAGTGAAATCGCTCAGTGGTGCAGCCAAGGCGGGGTACTTCTGCTTCGATGAAGTGTTCGTGCTAGGGCACGCATTGCTCGATCAGGAAAATGAGGTGGGTGCAGCGTTGCGCCTCCGCTTCCCCTGCGTTCTGATTGATGAGATGCAAGACACGCAACCGGACCAAGCTGGCATCCTTCAGCGAGTCTTCCCCCATGATGATCCGGACGTTAGGGTTATTCGCGTGGGCGATCCAAACCAGGAAATCTTCGAGAAGAAGTCGCCCCTGTCAGATCCGTTCCCTGACAGTGGTCGTCAACTGGAGATCGCCAGCAGTTTCCGCTTTGATCAGGCCATTGCATCAATCGCCAACCCATTTGCCTACGTCCCCATCACCAATGGATTGATAGGTCTTCGAGCACCACGTACCCCAGGCACTGTTCCAAATACGATTATCGTCTTCCCAGATGACGATGCGTCTGGGGTGCTGGATGAATTCGGCAAACTGGTAATGAAGCATTTGCCGAAAGAAACCCGACAAGCGGGAGTGTTCGCCGTTGGCGCCGTGCATCGGCTTGAAAACTTCAAACAGAACCAGTACCCCAAAGCCTTGGAGCACTACTGGCCATCCTATCGGTCTGATACGACCAAGACTTCGTTCAAGCCACGTTCGTTTGCAGAAGGTGCCCACATCGCTCGACGTTATGTAATGCGAGAGCCCACAGCCTCATCGGCTGTCGAATTGCTGGCTTCCTGCCTGGCCAACCTCGGCGAGCTGGCGTACCCAAACAGCTCAGTGCAATTGAGAGGCCGTCATAAAGCCTCAATAGAGGAGAAGCTCGCAACCAAGCCCGAGGCCTTTGCACTGTATCGCGAGTGTCTGCAACAGATGCTCTTCGTATCATCAGAAGTTACGCAGCAGGATTGGGTGAAGGTCATCACTCCGAAACTTTTGCGACTGGCCTCTGTTCTTCATGATGCCGAGGGCGTGGCCGCTAATCAACAGAGCCACCAATACCTTGCCTGGGAGCCTGTTCCAGTAGCGACTGAAGCTGGAGAAAGCGGAGGGGCGCTGGTCAACACGTACCATTTCCAAGATGGCAACGATGGGGTCGATATCCGGATGTCATCCATCCATTCGGAGAAGGGCAAAACCCACTCTGCGACCCTGATCCTTGAAACCTTCAGAAAGACTCACTTCATTCAAAAGCTCATGCCGTGGATCGAGCAAGTGAAAGGCGCGCTCAAGAGGCCTCTGGACAGTGCGACTAAGAAAGACATGATGCTGATGTACGTGGGGATGACTCGGCCAACCCATATGCTGTGCCTGGCCATACGCCAGAGCACTTTGGGAGAGGGGGCAGCAGGAGAAAGGCGGAGGGCTGCGCTCCTAGCGGCTGGATGGTCAATTTTAGAACTGGCAACTGTCCAAGCTGGGCAATAAACCACGTGGAGTATCGCTGGAGTACCAGTGTATTCAGATAAGACGGATCAATAGCAGGGTTTTTTAGGGATGAATGTGAGATGTGCCTTATTGGATCCTATCTTGGAGCCGCGAATGACCGTCGAGCAACTTGCCAGATCCACACGCAGCGTCTTTGAACTGCATCACGAGAGCCTAACTGGATTGCCTTTCTTCACCAGTTTCCCCCTGAACTGCTGTCAGGGGGCTTCTGTGCTGTTTGGAATGCTGGTAACCCTTTTGCCCACACAACACACCGTGACGGTTGTAAAAGGCGATGCCAGGGATGGTCGTGAGTCGCACTACTGGCTAGGGAAAGTGCGAATAAGCAGGTCATTTCTTCCCAAGCTGGCTCGCTGATTAAAATTTCGCGGATCCGGGCCGATTGTTCTCCCGTAAACACATCGAATCAGCCTATTTAGGCCGTTTTTTCGCCATTTCTGGCGTTATTTCCGGTTTTTAGTGAGATCTCTCCCACTGACGTATCATCTGATCCACCCGAAACAGGTTGGCCAAGGTGAATAACATCGCCAGTTGGTTATCGTTTTTCTGCAGCCCCTTGTATCTGGCTTTCACGAAGCCGAACTGTCGCTTGATGATGCGAAACGGGTGCTCTACCTTGGCCCGGATGCTGGCTTTCATGTATTCGATGTTGATGGCCGTTTTGTTCTTGCGTGGATGCTGTTTCAAGGTTCTTACCTTGCCTGGTCGCTCGGCGATCAGCCAGTCCACATCCACCTCGGCCAGCTCCTCGCGCTGTGGCGCCCCTTGGTAGCCGGCATCGCCTGAGACAAATTGCTCCTCTCCATGCAGCAGATTACCCAGCTGATTGAGGTCATGCTCATTGGCCGCTGTGGTGACCAGGCTGTGGGTCAGGCCACTCTTGGCATCGACACCAATGTGGGCCTTCATGCCAAAGTGCCACTGATTGCCTTTCTTGGTTTGATGCATCTCCGGATCGCGTTGCTGCTGTTTGTTCTTGGTCGAGCTGGGTGCCTCAATGATGGTGGCATCCACCAAGGTGCCTTGGGTCATCATGACGCCCGCTTCGGCCAGCCAGCGATTGATGGTCTTGAACAACTGGCGGGCCAGTTGATGCTGCTCCAGCAGGTGGCGGAAATTCATGATGGTGGTGCGGTCCGGCAAGGCGCTATCCAGGGATAACCGCGCAAACAGACGCATGGAGGCGATTTCGTACAGAGCATCTTCCATCGCGCCATCGCTCAGGTTGTACCAATGCTGCATGCAGTGAATACGCAGCATGGTTTCCAGCGGATAAGGGCGCCGGCCATTGCCAGCCTTGGGATAAAACGGCTCGATGACTTCCACCATGTTTGGCCACGGCAGGATCTGCTCCATGCGGGAGAGGAAGAGCTCTTTACGGGTCTGACGGCGCTTACTGCTGAATTCACTGTCGGCGAAGGTGAGTTGATGGCTCATGATGCCCCCTGGAGTGCAGTTCCGGATGAACATTATGATCTCATATCAGGAACTTGTTCGCACCTTCCCTAAAGCGTAGTCAGGCAAATGAATTTCAAAAAAACGCATTAAAATCAACATGTAAACACCCTTGCGTCAGCCCTGTTTACCACGCCAACATATAGTGCCAGCAAGAGACGTGAAATAAATCGCTCTCGCATGTGAATTAGGCTGGATTCTGCGCCCCTTTGCTACGCCCATATATATTACCAGCGCAGAATATATATGTTCACTCATAACATATTCCGATTGTTCTCATGTTCCGAACTTTCTCTCTGAGTGGGCTACGTTTGAAAGCTGAGACTTTTATTTCTGGTTTACAAACCGTGTCGTTTTATTTAGCTCTGGATGCAATCATTCATTGCAATAGCTGTCGCCAATGGTATTATTTATGTTGTTATCGTAATTAATTTGGAATGGGTGGTTTATGACTGAGAATGCAGACGATATTCAGTTCGGAGTTAATGAGGAGCTGTTTGTTAAGAATGGTGAAAATAATAAGCTAACATCCTTTTTTGAGCAGTTCATTTTGTCGATTGGGGATTTGGTTTCCGAATATCAATGTAAATCCGGAAGTGATTGCAGCTCCTTTCTTGAAAAGGAACTTGATGCGGAGTTTTTATTAAAAGAAGGGGATTTGATTACTTGCCGTGATGGTAAGTTTTCAGCATCAACCCCCATTAACTCGATCAGTTCAGTGATTAAGTTTGCCGTCACGGCAGCTCTCACGTCAAACGATAAGAAGCTTTTTGTTAAGTGCCCTGATTGTCATAAAGCTGCATTTATGGAAGCAACTGAAGCATCTGGAGTTCAGGTTGTTTTTGTAGCTCAACCTGCAATTCAGGAGCAAGCGGAGAGCGGCAATGCTGAATTGTTACAATCATCCATGACGGATGCCGATGACAATATTTCTTCTGTTGACTTGTTGACTTGTTGATGGCTGATGGCGAGCAGTTATCGCCGTTTTCCGCTTCAGAGGACGCAGCCTCCGAACTCCCCCCATCTGTAAGAATATCCAAGAAAACGTTCTAATCAGCCCAGGTGCGTCGAACTGCATAGATCCCAGTGCGCCGCACCGTTACTGAACATTGCAAAACCACCAATTCCACCTTATAAGATATGCGGAAATCACAATCGGACATCCTGAGAGATGTAATTTCTACAGTGAATAAATCTAACATTATCAACTGCTTACGAATCCAGATGTAAATATCACAAAGATGCCATGGGTAAAATGTGTTGAGGCTTTCTCCACTTCGTTACTCGTATTTCCTCTTTTCCTCTTTTCCGGCTTGGCTTCCCGCTCCTTTTCCCCTTCCGTATCCTTTCTTTCCTTCTCAGCCAGCTCTTTTCTTTCCTTCATCTTCTCCCTCTCTGCTTGTGTTGTTTCTTTCCGCTCTCTTTGTTGATGAAAAGGGTAACTGCTGCAGCAGTAATTATAACCAGGCGTGGTGATTCCTCGTGCATGCCTTCGAGCTCTCATTGGATGAGTGACTTTGTTCGTGTGGTGTTGCACCGATCCCATTTCCCCGTAGTGCCTTAAGGAAAAGTCTCATTGTCCCTTTTTGTTGTTGTATCCATTAGGTAGACTGTTTGCATCTGAGTGGAGGTGATATGAGTGATGCAAAGCAGAGACAACATGTCCGATATAAGATTAATAATTCCTTATTGTGCGATGTGTTTGAGGTTAAAAGGAAAGGTCTGATATCGAGATTGTTTTCAGAAAGCAAAATGACAGCAGGAATATCTTGTAGGGTGAATGATATATCTGAGTTTGGTTTGTGCGTCTCGATGAATAAGGATATAGATTTGGGTGTAAATTTAAATGTGGAAATACGCTTTGATGGTAAAATATTTAGATACGACTCTTTTCAGGTAAGGAATAAGAATGCTTCTATGAGTGATGAAAAGATGGTTGTGATGGCTGGATTGGGGACGACCAAGTCTTTGTCTGATTTGATTTCAGAATTAACTAGTAAGGGTAAGGTTACTCCTTTGCTTGAGTAGTGTAAGTACACTTGAGTTTTTGAGGCTGAAAAATATGGCACATAAAATAAAAAACACCACATCCATGATTGATGTGGTGTTTTTTTATTCTTGATTACTGATGTCAGTTTGGCGTGTCGATGTTTGTTTGTGGTAAGTGTCAATGTTAGTCACTGGTTCTTGGATTGCTGATTATTTATTTGCTGCCGCTTTTTAAATGGCAGGAGGTAAGTGTGTGTAGCGCTAAATGAGTGGCCCTATAAATACAGTCGCCTATTTTAATTCTGGTTTTAATGTTGGGCTAGCCACCAGGGCGAGAGCGTGAACATATTGTTAAATTGATGCCAGTTCAGCTAACCCAGCATCCAGTACCTTTTCCAGATATGGGCTG
>NZ_BAAGVN010000050.1:0-561 GCF_054780855.1 Pseudaeromonas pectinilytica | reverse complement strand
AGCTCCACGCAGAGTTGATAGCAGTTGGCGATACCAAAGTAGTGGATCCAGCCTCGCAGGTATTGGCTCGTTTTGAAGAGTTGATACTCCATCGCGACGCCCCAGTTGCGGTTGGTCAGTCGTCTGACTTGCTGCTTGAAACGCTGCAAGCTGTTCGGGTGGATGAGGATCCTCCCCGTCTTGAAGGTAAATCCGAGGAACTTACTCTTNACCTTCCCGACTCTCCTGATGCTGCTGGTTAGCGATAGACCCGGCTCGCAGGTATTGGCCAATCAGGCTCAGTAACCGCTTGTCGTTGATCTTGGCGCCCAGTTTACTCATGAGTAGATCATGGTTTACCCGGTCGAAGAACTTCGACAGATCCACATCGACCGCAAAGCCGCGGCCTTGCTTGATGAGGCTCTGTACCTGTTGCACCGCTTGCTGCCCGTTTCGATGGGGCCGGAACCCGAAACTGTTATCCGAGAAGCCGGGGTCGAAAATGGGCGTCAGCACCTGGGCAATGGCTTGCTGGATCACCCGGTCGGTGACGGTCGGGATCCCCAACTGGCGTTTGCCGCC
>NZ_BAAGVN010000049.1:0-2219 GCF_054780855.1 Pseudaeromonas pectinilytica | reverse complement strand
AGAGTAGGCAGAGAAAATCCAAGCAAAACAACACGTTAGACGGTATTATTAATTCGCTTGCCGCTTAAGGTTCTGTACATGTTCGTGTGCTATTCGACAAGGATCATAGCGACGATGCTGCGAAGATCCTGGCCGTCTCGTTCACGATCCATGGTCGCAACGTCAATGCATACCGTAGCACAGATGGACAGTTCTACGATGAGTACACCAAGAACGTTTCAGGCAATGAAAAACGCCAATTCCTGGCGAAGGTTCGCGAATACAAGCGAACGGTGAACAATTTCGACCTTGAAAATAATAAAAACAGCCTAGATCCTGTGTTGTGGAAGATTTTATTAGCGAGCATTCCAATAATTTTATTTATAGGGTTAGCATCCACCAAAAAACCAAAGAAAACCCCGAATAATTCAAAGAAAAAAATAGATCCAATTGTAAACGCAAAAACAAAGAAAGTAGAACACTCAGATATGGTAGCTCTTGCCAAAGCGATGGCTATTAAGCATGAAGATTTCTATTACATTAATTTTCGGGCGGCATCATCAGATGGGGCTCGTGATTTTTTAGTGATGCAAGGGGAAAAATTTGATTTCGGAACGCTCCGCCATCCCTATATTTCGACGATTCCCCATTGCGACAATCTTGTTTTGCATCTGTGCAATTTAATTTATATGGCTGTAAATTCCATTCATGACATGGAGAGTGAAGGCCGTGATTTTTTAAATATTCTTTACCCATTTAACAACCGCGGTGTTTGTGGCCTATATACAGCCCATGATGCTCACATCCTTCATAAAATGTTAATGGATAAAATTGCAGCAGGTGAGGTTAACTGGGGTGTTTTCAATGATCTTATTCCAAATGATTCGGATGACGACCCCAGTCTTAGATATATAAGAACAACCGTGATCCACTCGTTGTTTTGCATCGAGTTTATTACAATAGTTAAGCTACCCAATATTAGGGGAGATGCTTACCATGTTGATTTTAACGAAACCTATGTCAGTTGGTTTTGCTCGCCATTTAGTAAGAATAAGTCAAGAGTGAAAATTAATTATATTGATGCTAATAATGTGAGAACGGAGCGGAATATTATTGAAGCTGAACATGTCATTAAAAATGGCGTTCATTATCTAAAAGGATTTTGCTTGTTAAGATTTGCGGAACGATTATTTAGATTTGACAGGATCTGTTTTCCTGAAAACTACTATCCTGGCTCTGGTTTTGCTATGGTATTCCATGATAGTGATCGAGATGATTTTTTTACTAAAAACAACTTAAAGTACCTTATACCAGCTTATCAAGCGCGAGAGAATACTGAACGGTCTAAAAAAGCTTACGAGGATGAATAAAAAGCAAAGAGAACAGGCTTTTTTGTTATTCACAATGTCTTCTTCATTAAAAAAGAACATGAATTTTAAATGCGTTTTACCAGGAGAATTAAACGCCAATGCATAACTCAATGTTTATTTGCGCCACTTTTTCTGTGGTTTTTCTGTCTGGTTGCAATCTTGTTTCAATTAACACAGATCGATTACTAGAAGAATACCCTGAGTGTAAAAAAATAGAACTCCCAACATTTCACCTTTATTCTGCTGATGAACGATATATGGCGTGTATAAAACAATCAATGTTTACTAAATTCAATGATGCCAAAACTCGCTATCCAAGCTGTAGCGTCATCGCTGACATAGAAAACATGGGTTTTTGCAACCATAAAAAAGATGTATTTAAATGCAATGAAATTATTACCGGTGAATACCTCAGGGTGAGAGCATGAGTGTTCATTTTTCACTCACCGCTGTAATTCCAGCCACAATGACTTGTTCCAGATAGTCGCTATTCATGGCGGCTATCTTTTGTTTGCGTCTGATACTGGCGCTTTTGCCTTTCTCCGCTCGCAGCATATTCAGCGCCATATGTCTCACTGTTGCCAATATCTGAGCCGCGTCGCCACGATGGATGGGGCACGCATCTTCTTTCATCGTGACGTCCAGTACCCAGTGCAGCTGATTTTCTATCCCCCAATGACCGCGCACGCCTTTGGCGAACTGCTCTTCGGTCAGTGCCGCAGAGCTGATGTAATAACGGTATTCCAGTGACTCGTTGCCCTTGCTATCTCGGCGGTAGCCAATGGCCAGGCGCTGTTCCCTTTACGTGTTGTTGACTATTTTCACCCCACCCGATAACCAGGATTTTGCACTGTTGGGCTCTTGGTTGTA
>NZ_BAAGVN010000048.1:0-5628 GCF_054780855.1 Pseudaeromonas pectinilytica | reverse complement strand
TATGTTGGGAGTCACATAGAAGATCAGATCCTGGAAAACGGGAAAGGTTCCGTTCAGGACGCTACTTGTGTATAAGAGTCAGCCATAGCACTGGCCATGACCAGTACAAGTAGCTTGATTTTCATTGGCTGATTCTCCTTGGCTTTCTCCAGTTTTATCGTTCACGCAAGGCAGATTGTTTTGCCCTGATGATGGGTTTCAACAAGTATTCGAGCACGCTCTTTTTCCCTGTAATGATGTCCGCAGTGGCCATCATGCCGGGGATAATAGGCATGGGTTTACTGATGTCGCCCAGATAACTTTTTTCCGTCCTTACTCTTACAAGATAGAAGGCATTCCCCTTTTCGTCTTGAATGGTATCGGCACTGATATGCTCTAACGTTCCTTTCAGCCCGCCGTATATTGCAAAATCATAGGCGGTAACCTTGACGATTGCAGGCAACCCAGGCCGCAAAAAGGCAATATCCTTCGGCAATACCCGAGCTTCAATCAACAAGTTATCCTCCATGGGCACCACTTCCACCAGATCCATACCCGGTTGCACCACGCCTCCCACGGTATTGACCTTCAGGGTCTTGATGGTGCCTTTGACCGGGGACAACACGCTGGTTCTGGCCACCCGATCTTGCAGACCAACTTGCCCCTCACTGAGCTGGGAGAGTTTGTTTTGCTTCTCTTCCAATTCGGTTTGCGTATCAACCCGGAACTTCAAGGCGACATCGTTGCGTTTGAAGATCGTCTCGCGCAGCAGGGCATTTTGTTTGGGCAATAACAGACGCGCGTTTTCCAGCTCACCGCGCATATCGTTAACCTGCCGCTCCAGCTTGATCAGCTCGACTTTCGGCACTATGCCCTCTTTGGCCAAGGGGCGATTCAGGTTCAACTCCTGACTGGCCAAATCGACACTGCGACCCAGAGTCCGGATCCGGTTATTGATTTCAAATATTTCACTCTCTTTCTGCTCGATCTGCTGCCCCATGATCGACAACTGATTATTCAGATTATTCAGCGCCTCGCTCTGGGCATTTTCCAGACGTTTGGCATATTCAGGAAACACCTTGGTGTAACCCTCGGGGAAGACAATCGGCGTCTCTTTGATGGTGATTTGTTCGCGCCAACCGAGTTTGGGATCATTGGCGGCCACCACACTGGCCAGTGCTGCACGCAGTCGGGCAACATCCCCTTTCAAGCTGACCAACTCCTGCTCACGCTCACGGAAATCGGAGCGGAAACGGGTGTCATCAATTCGCATCAACTCTTGTCCCGGCTGCACCACCTGACCCTCTTTGACGAAGATCTCTTTGATGATGCCACCTTCCAGGTTCTGGACGATCTGCAACTGACGGGATGGAATCACCTTGCCCTGGCCGGATGCAACCTCGTCGAGCTCGGCCCAAGCGGCCCAGATGATGGCCACCACGAAGAAGACAAAACAGCTCCACAGCAGGATGCGCGCCCGGGTCGGGGTATTGAGCAGCACCGCCGCGGTAGCGTCGTCGACAAAATCCAGTTGGTCTGGCCCAGGCAGCTTCATAGCACTCATTCCGCCCCCTCCCGCGCCCGGACTCTACCTTCTTTGAGCATTTTCAAGACATCCTCGCGAGGTCCATCAGCAACCACAGCCCCCTGATCCAGCACCACCAGACGATCCACCACATCCAGCATGTTGGTTCTGTGGGTGATCAACAGCAGGGTCGTCTGTTTATCCAGACGGGAGAGTTCCTCTTTCACCAGGCTTTCCGAGCGGTTATCCATATTGGAAGTCGGTTCGTCCAACAGCAGGATGGGCGGATCGGTCAGCAGGGCACGGGCCAGAGCAATAGCTTGGCGCTGCCCACCCGAGAGTAGGCGCCCAGCCTCCCCCACCTGCCGTTCAAGTCCGTTCGGATCCCGATTGGTAAACTGGGTAACCCCGCCACGGCGTGCCGCACGCAACACCCGCATATCATCCACCAGGGGGTGGCCAACGATAATATTGTCGCGAATGGAGCCAAAAAATAGCGTGATATCTTGCGGGACACAGCCGATATTGCGCCGCAATGCGGCAGGATGGATCTGCGCCAAGTCATAGCCATCCAGACGAATAGATCCACTTTGCGGCTTATACAGCCCGAGCAACAACTTCTCCAGGGTGGTTTTCCCGGCACCGACCCGCCCGATGATCGCCACCTTTTCCCCCGGCCGGATGACCAGGTTGATATTGCGCAGCGACGCCTGATCCGAATCGGGATAGTTGAAATTCACCCCCTCGAATTCGATTTGACCTGACAGCACCGAATGCTGGATGTACTGACGCCCCTCTTCCTGCTCGCTCGGGCTATCCATGATCTTGCTAATCAAGGTCATGGCTGATTTAGCCTGATTGTAACGGGTTGAAAGGACCGAGAGTTGCACCAGAGGTGCAATGGCGCGGCTCGACAGCATCACGGCGGCAATCATGCCGCCCATGGTGATACTGCCTTCCGAGATCAGATAAACACCCAACACGATCAGCGCTACCGTGGCCATCTGTTGGGCAAAACTGGCCATGGTCGACACCTGATTGGTGATGCGGCGCGTCTCTATGCCCCAGGTTGACATATGGCTGACGGCTTGTTCCCACTTGTGCTGGAAGTTGCTTTCGGCACCGAAGATCTTGACCGCTTCCAGACCCGCAATCCCCTCGATCAGATTGGCGTATTTTTGTGATGCGAGACGGGACCCCTCTTCGATACTCCGGCGTAGCGGCTCCTGAATATAGAAGCTGTATGCGATCAAGATCAGCACCGACACCAGCGGCACTATCACCATGGGGCCGGCAAAGATCCAGATGATGAACATGAAGAAGAAGGCAAAGGGCAAATCGATCAGCGCAGAAACCGTCGCCGAGGTGAAGAACTCGCGAATGGATTCAAATTCCTGCAGATGTTTGGCGAAGGCGCCGGTCGATGCCGGACGCGCCTCCATACGGATGCCCATCACCTTGGCAAAAATCTTTGCCGACAGTAAAACGTCCGACTTTTTACCTGCTACATCAATGAAATAGCTGCGCAGCTGGCGCATGGCAAAGTCAAAAACAAAGACGATAGAAACCCCGATCGCCAGCACCCAGAGTGAATCAAATGCCAGGTTCGGCACTATCTTGTCGTAGACATTCATGGTGAACAGCGGGCTGGCAATCGCGAATAAATTGATCAGGATCGAGGCGATCAGCACATCCCGATAGATGGCACTCGATTCCAGCAAGGTACCCCAAAACCAGTGTCCCTCCCGAGTTTCCAGCACCTTGGGTGAACGGGCGTCATAACGAAACTGCTTCTTGAGTAGAATGGTCTTGCCAGTCGTCAAGGCTGCCAACTGTTCCTGCGACATGGTTTGCTGTGCGACGCCCAGGCCGGGGAGCACCACGCAGGCTTCACCTTTCTGATGATCCAGTTCCAGCAGCACACAGGCGCCGCCATCCTTTTGTAGCAGAATACAAGGCAACAATAATGGCGAAATATCAGCCAGTTGCAGATCCTGGGTCTTGGCAATAAATCCAGCTCGCTCGGCAGCACGCGGGAACAGTAATGCCGTCAGCGCACCATCGGTGAGAGGCAGCCCGGAGATCAGCGCCTCGCGACTGGTAGGAACTGCATAATATTTGGATAGGAAGACCAGACACTCCAGAAGTTGATCTGTCTTGTCTTGTGTGAACTCCATGGCGACTCCATCCTGGGACGAGCGATAGCCGACGGCTACCTAAGTGACAAAATTATCTAAAACCATTTTCAGAACAATAGTTTAGCACTACTCCTCTGCGTTCGACATTATTTAACAAATCAGTAGCAATAAAAAAGGAGAGGCAAGCCTCTCCTTTCAAGGTTGGATTCCATTGACCCTTATTTATCGATATTCAACAAGTGGTTGGAAAGCAGATGGTCCAGTACATCGGAGGCACTACTACTGCTACTACCCGTCAAATCCGAATAGCTCACACCATCCAGGACTATGCTCTGCAAAACAGAACTGCTAGACGCCGAGCTACTGCTTGCATCTGGGTCATGGATATCAATGGAGACCGAACCATCACTGGTTTTGCTGATCGACAGATAATTTTCCAACACATCGCTGCTCTTGCTGCCATCGTGATCCAGTAGATCACTGATATCAATGACATCCTGAGCCTTATCAAACTTGGCCACATGATCGATAGCCGGAAGTGTCGATGAACCCTGTTCACCAGAACGCCAAACATAAGTGTCATTACCGGCACCGCCAGTCAGGGTGTCATTGCCTGCACCGCCAAACAGCATGTCGTCACCGTCGCCACCCACCAGAATGTCGTCGCCAAGGCCACCATATAGCTCGTCATTATTACCACCACCCGCTAGGGTGTCGTTACCAGAATTACCATGGATAATATCTTTGCCATCCGTCCCGGTAATTTGATCTGAACCACTTCCGGCAGAATAATCAACGCCGCTTTGGATATACCACTTGCCATCCGAACCTCTCACCAAGTCATCTAAAGCCCCCAATTTCGGCTCAAAACCCTCACCGTCCTGAAACAATGCCAAGTTGGTACTATTAAATGCCTTCCAGCTACTATCAGTATCTAGCTTATACGTAAGATTGAAAGAAGCATCTCCACCCTGATCCCAATATACCACCTCAATGTTATGCAAACCTTCTGACAGTTCGATATATGGTTTGTTGATGTTACTGCTCTCGTTTGTATTGGTCAGCACAGGTGTTTTATCGTACTGAGCGACAACAAGTTGACCATCAATATAGAGAGTGTAACCATCATCAGCGGCAATCTTAAAATCATACTTGCCTGCCTCAAAGTAAGCACTGCCCAGTATACGAATAATCGCATCGGTAGTAGAACCAAAGGCACTGGTGGTTTTCAATGAACCGGCATCGCCGGAAGTAGAACCATTTTTCAAGAATGTATTTAGATGTCCATTAGCCACCACTGTATTGGCCGACATCAACAATGGGTTACCCCCTCCCAAATCAGAGTTTCTATCTTTGTCGATGCCTCCGTAACTTAATGTTTTAGCCACAAATACAGCATCAGTTGCAATAGTCGATGCTTTATATGGGTTTGAAAGTCCTGTTAGGTTATCTCCAACAGTCAAACCCTGTTTTGCATTAAGCACAGTGACAACATCTGACATTTTTTCTAAGTTTTTATTCGCAGCCACACCATCTTGTGGCTGTAAAATAAAATTGTTAGTTCCTGCTATTTCAGTTTTTGGCGCTGTGGTATTCGACCAATCGTTATATCCGTAATATTCCCCACTCAGGCCTTGCACAGTACTGTTAACCAGTGAGCTACTAAATAGCCGCTCCTAATAGTGCTCCATCGACAAGGAAGCACACGCTGACACGCCGTAAACCCATCCATGGGGGCTCCACCGCGCCATCCCTGGCGCGGAGGGTCAGCTTAGCGCTACATCAGTCGATGTCGTGAGTGATCTACTATTCGGAACAGCTATTTAGCTGATAGCGCTACGGTTTGACCAACTTCCGGATCGACAGTCACCAACAAATTTGATGTTGTTGACGCATGATCAGACAGGGCGAGATCGTGAACGTTTTATAACCAATATCAAGTCTTGATTGACGTAAATCTCCACCTGTGATCATATGCTTCCTTTT
>NZ_BAAGVN010000047.1:0-1134 GCF_054780855.1 Pseudaeromonas pectinilytica | reverse complement strand
TTTTGGCGATTAAATCAGATCACAAACGAAGCCTTTTTTCTATCTATTTCAATTGGTTGTAGCTAAAGATCCTGTACATGAAGAAATGATACCCATAGCTGTTTTCCCAAACAGATAACCGCACCTGGTTTTTCCGCCATGGATAGAAAATCAACAAGCTGTAATTCACCGCTGGGATGATTCAACTGGATTTTGGCAATGCCACGGCCATGATGCTGCTCATTGCCATAACAGACCACAAACAGGATCTCATCTATATGATTAGCGCCGAACATAGGATTTATTTCACTCCATCCTGCGGCCTGTTTTCATCACCGGCAAATATAATGTTGGCGGAGTGACGAGCCTGTTCCAGCACCGAGGAGACAGTGTGTGCTATATCCAGCCAGGCATAACAGCGAGCATAATCCCGCGCCATATAACAATCCCGGAAGTCCTGAAATTCGTACTCCATATGATTGGGGATCGAAGGTTGATGATGGTATTGCTGGCCATTATTCAACACCACCTCGGCTTGGCCGCAGATATTGGGTGTATCCATGATGCGGGCATAACCGAGGCTGCCTTGCACCGTGAAATGCCCTGGGCTGGCCGAGTCTTTGGCGCCACTGCAAACGGCTATAAAATCAGCGTATTGCAGCAACAAGATCCCCGAGGTATCGATGCCATTGGCTCCTCGATTACAACGATAATGCGCGAATTCAACTCTGAAGTGCGACACCCGCCTACGCAGCTCGGAAGTATTCCTCGAACACCTTGCCGGGCTGCCTAAATCCGAGACATTTTCGTGGGCGTAGATTCAACGCTCTTTGCGCCTGTTCTATCTCCTCGTCCGTGACTGTTCTCAAATCCGTTCCCTTCGGGATGTACTGTCGCAGCAATCCGTTGAAGTTTTCGTTCAGGCCTCGCTCCCACGACGAATAGGGATGTGCAAAATAGGTCTTCGCCTCTAGCGCCGCTTCTATTGCCTTGTGCCCGGCAAACTCGCCGCCGTTGTCAAAGGTGATGGTGTGGACGTGCTTGGCATACGGCCTCAGCATCTCGATAATCGCATCCCGGACCTCATCGGCCTGCTTGCTTCGAACTCGTTTCACCAGATAATGACGGCTCTTACGCTCTGCCAACGTCACCAGT